>JBJMLW010000464.1:0-26632 GCA_045805105.1 Flavisolibacter sp.
AACCGCTTAATGTCATGAGGAAGCCTGATGAAGACAATTCCCACGCCATATCCCGCTTCCCTTTCGAAATGATTTCACTGTGAAAATCATCCAGTATCAATCCGTCTTCCGGATGGTTGTCATGTGTAATCAATGCAGCAGCGGATCCATCACCAAAAAGAAGAGAAGATGTGATATTATCCATAGTGGCTTCACGCTGAAAATGAAGTGTACACAGTTCCGTACATACTACAATCACCTGCGCATCCGGAGAAGCCTTACAAATCAGATCTGCAATTTTCAGTGCATGGATTGCTGCATAGCATCCCATAAAATTGATGGATGTCCGGAAAATGTTTTTTTCAAGGTCAAGAAGTTCCATTACCTGCAGGTCCAGGCCGGGAGCACTCATGCCTGTGCAACTTACTGTTATTAGATGTGTAATTTTTTTGGGATCATGAGTATGATTCAGGCAATCTCGTACTGCATCAACCTATAATAGAGGTGCATGGCGATGATAAACATTCATGCGTTGTTCAAGTGATGGAAATGGTTCGAGGTTTTCTGCCGGTGGATAAAACTTCCATTCCTGTACAGGTTTACTGTAATCAGGAATTACAGAATACCGCTTTTGAATACCGCTTTGCTGGTATAAATAACGCATCTTCCTTTTGTCCGTTTCAGAAGTTGCGTAAACGGTTTGCATGAACCGTAGGATATCCATCTGTTCATGACAAAATGATGGGAGAGCTGTTCCTATGGAAACGATTTTACTCAATGATTTAAAAAGGTAATGGTTATAAAAAAGGCGGAAGTACAGATGGTTGCCAGCAGATTCATTCGCATGCTGTTCACGAAACTGGCTTCACTGCTGTTCATCCAGACTTTTCGCATCCAGAAAAGAAAATATAATACCACCGGCAGCATGATCAACAGATAAATGACAAAATGGTTCTGTTTGTTCTCCTGTTGTAAACGCAGATAAATTAAAAAGGTTGCCGTAAGAAACATCATCATGCTGAAAATAAAAGTTCCACGCTTACCGAAAAGCATACTTATGGTTTGAACGCCATCCTTCCTGTCTTCATCGTGCTGGTAAATCTGTGTTAGAGGATACAATGCTCCTATAAGACAGGAAGAAATTAAACACGAAAGAAGTGGCACCGGTGTTTCCGCTGATTGTACTGCCTGGCAGGTTATATAAAACACGACGGCACCCTGGAAAATAAAAACAGTAAGGAATCCGATGATTGCAAACTTTTTCAATCTGATTCCTTTATAACTGTAAGCCCTTGATGCTGTTATGTAGAGCAAAATACCCAGGACGAACGTTCTGCTGATAAAAAATGATCCTAAAACTGCAAGAAGGTCCATCGCTGCGGATACAAAATAAAGTTGGCGCGAAGGCATCAATGGAGAAGATAATCCTCCCACAGGTGTAACATCCCTGTCCATGTAAGAATTATATCCATTACTGGCAGGATAAACGAGCAGGTGCAGAATGATAAAGGCTACGATTGCCTTTGCCGCATTGATAGATACAGCTTCACTGAGTGCAAACAGGTATACAGGTAATAGAAACAATGAAAAATGAAATCGCAGCAATTGTATGGTGGATCGCTTCAGCACAAAATGAATTGTAGTAAAGTTACCAGCGATTCTACTAAGAATGATAGTCTGTTCCTGTTTAGTTTTTTATGTTGAATATTGAAAGAAAGAATCATCATCATTTTCGGGGACAGCCCCTGCAATTTGTCAGATATCGGAATCCTGTGTTATTTAAATCTTCCTAATTTTCCCGCATGAAGGCACTGATTTGTTTTTTACTTGTACTTTTTTCAGGGAATTTATCTGCTCAGACGCATCCGTTCCGATTTGCATTTATCAGCGATACGCATATCGGATCTCCGAATGGGGGTGCAGAGGAAGACCTTCGCAGAACGGTTGCCGACATCAATTCACTGAAGGATATTTCTTTTGTTGTTATAACCGGCGATATAACAGAATTGGGTATGACACGGGAACTGACCCTGGCAAAAAGAATTCTCGACAGCCTGCATGTTAAATATTATATCATTCCGGGAAACCACGATACCGGGTGGAGCGAAAGCGGCGGGCTGGCGTTTACAAAAATCTTCGGAAGTGACAGGTTCTTTTTTGATTTCGCTGGAATTCATTTCATAGGATGCGCATCCGGACCTTATGTAAGAATGAGCGATGGACATGTTCCCAGAAACGCAATGAACTGGATGAAAGACAGATTAAAAAAAATTCCATCCACTGAACCGGTTATTTTTCTGAATCATTACCCATTGGATAATGGACTGGATAACTGGTATGAAGTAATTGATCTTTTAAAACAAAAAAATACCATCCTTGCACTATGTGGTCATGGACATGCAGACCGCAAGGTAGATGCAGAGGGAATTCCATCAGTTATGGGACGTTCGAACCTCAGGGCTAAAGCAACAGAGGGAGGATATAATATAGTTGATGTTAGAATGGATTCGATTGTTTTCAAAGAAAGAAAACCTTTTACTCATTCAAAAATTCAATGGATTGCTGTAAAAAACGAGCATCATAATTATGAAAAAAGTAAAGTATATGCAAGACCTGATTTCAGTATGAATGACAGTAGTATAGTTGTTCCTCAATGGACATATCAGTCCTCTGCAAATGTTATTTCAACTCCTGGTGTAATCAATGATCTGGTTGTTTTCGGAAATCAGAGTGGAATGGTGGAAGCAGTTGACATACATACAGGAAAAAGAAAATGGACTTATTCAACCGGCGGACCTATATTTTCCTCACCGGCAGTTTCAAATGGTTTTATCATACTGGGTTCTTCTGATGATTTTATTTATTGCCTTGACACCAAAGGAAAGCTAAAATGGAAATTCAAATGCGATGGACCTGTGCTTGGGTCTCCATTAATTGAGCACGACAGAATTTATATCGGGGGAAGTGATCATTCCTTTGGTGCATATGGTTTATTTACCGGTAAGCGGATCTGGAATTTTACCGGATTGGACGGACCAGTTGTGAGCCGACCTGTAATCAAAGGAGATAAAGTTTTATTCGGGGCATGGGACAGAAATTTCTATGAACTTAATAAAGAAAATGGACGGTTGCTTTGGAAATGGAACAATGGTTCATCCATTATTAATTATTCCCCTGCGGCCTGTATACCGGTAATACATGACAGTGTGGTTTACATTGTTGCGCCCGACAGGTTTCTTACAGCAATTGATATCTATTCAGGCAGTACAATCTGGCGAACAAATGAAGCTACCGTTCGTGAAAGCATAGGAATTTCAAACGATGGGAAAATGGTGTATGGAAAGACCATGCAGGATACAGTTGTTGCTTTCGAGACCAATTCAAAGATTCCGCGGCTGGCGTGGAAGGTTAATGCCGGATTTGGTTATGAGCATGCACCATCAATGCTGATTGAAAGTGGAAGCAATGTATTTTTTGGGACCAGAAATGGTGTGGTGTACATTATCAACAGGGAAACCCAACAGGTAACAGCTAAATACAAGATTGATAATTCCATGGTGAATACCGTGAATGTTCTCAACGAGAAACAAGTCATTGCATCCACCATGGATGGAAAGGTTTGTCTGTTATCTGTAAGGTAATTACCTTCTTCCCCTGCCTACCAGCCAGATGATCAGCGCAACTACCACGATTACGATGATAATTGCCGACCAGAAGCCAGCTTTAAAAATTCCTCCAACCACCTCACAGGAACTGAGGGTAACTGCCATTGCCAGCATACAAAGCCATAAATAAGAATACTGTTTCATGAGTGCGTTGTTTTCGGTTAATATGCAAAAGCTTTGCCGGGTGGTTAAAAATGAAAACAACTCAGCTGTAATAAAAATGCTTTGGTACACCATTGCCGGATGAATCAACACGAGTTGAAAAGAAAATAAACAGTTAATTATGGTGTATTTCACATGGGGATGAATGGAAACCGTCTTCCCTTGCATAAAAGAATTCATGCTGGTAAAGACATATGGAAGTGCTGTATATGGTGTGGAAGCAATTACAATAACTGTTGAGGTTAACTGGATGGAAACCGGGGCACAATATCTCATTGTTGGCCTTCCGGATAATGCAGTGAAGGAAAGTCTTCAACGTGTGGAAAGCACCATCCGGAGTATCGGCTGCAATATGCCGCGGACAAGGATTGTGGTTAATCTTGCTCCTGCAGATATTAAAAAAAGCGGAACGGCATTTGACCTGGCGATTGCAATCGGGATATTAACTGCATCCGGACAAATTGGTGATTCTGATCTTGTAGAAAAATATGTGATCATGGGAGAATTAAGTCTTGATGGAGAAATCCGTCCTATCAAAGGCGCTCTTCCCATAGCCATCCAGGCAAGAAAGGAAAATTTTACAGGGCTGATTCTGCCGGTATCTAATGCTCGTGAAGCGGGCATGGTAAATAATCTAAAGGTTTATGGTGTATCCCATATAACTGAAGTGATTGAATTCTTCCGAAGCAATACCCAGAGTCTGCAACCTATAAGTATAAATGCACGTGATGAATTCCTGAAGTCGCAGAGTGATTTTGAAAATGATTTTACTGATGTAAAAGGACAGGAAAATATTAAACGTGCACTCGAGATCGCAGCTGCCGGCGGGCACAATGTTATCCTTATTGGCCCACCCGGTGCTGGTAAAACCATGCTGGCAAAACGTCTTCCTACGATTCTTCCGCCACTTAACCTGCAGGAAGCGCTTGAAACAACAAAAATTCATTCTGTTGCCGGCAAACTACCGGAACATTCAACTCTCGTTTCAAAAAGACCATTTCGTTCTCCCCATCATACGATATCTGATGTGGCCCTTGTAGGTGGTGGTGGCATTCCACAGCCAGGAGAAATTTCACTTGCTCATAATGGGGTTTTATTCCTGGATGAACTACCCGAATTCAAACGCACCGTTCTTGAAGTAATGCGTCAACCCATGGAGGAAAGAAGGGTAACCATTTCAAGAGCAAAGGTGGCAGTTGACTTTCCTGCTTCTTTCATGCTTGTTGCCTCAATGAACCCTTGTCCATGTGGATTTTATAATCATCCGCAGCGAACATGCACATGTCCGCGAGGAACGGTTCAAAAATATCTGAACCGGGTTTCGGGCCCGTTACTCGACAGGATAGACCTTCATGTGGAGGTAACACCTGTTGCATTTAATGAACTGTCTGCAGGAAGAATACAGGAAAGTTCATCTGATATTCGTGCCCGGGTGATCACTGCCCGAACAATCCAGGCAGAAAGGTATAGTTCCTGTGAAGGCGTTTATTGCAACGCGCAGATGTCGAGCAAGCTGTTAAAAAAGATTTGTGTTATCACAGCATCCGGCCAGCAGTTGTTAAAGGTTGCTATGGAAAAACTGAACCTTTCAGCAAGGGCTTACGACAGGATCCTGAAAGTGTCGCGGACCATTGCCGACCTGACGGCATCAAAAGATATCAATACCGAACACCTGTCCGAGGCCATCAACTACCGGAGCCTCGATCGGGAAGGCTGGGGCGGCTAAATCTGGCATTATAATTTATTAAGGAGGATACACCCATCACACATGTCAAACTTTATCATTTATCATGCATCGTCAGCGGATGAAATCAATGAATGTTCCTATTCGCTTTTGAAATACCTGGATGTATACAACCTGAAGCCACCGTCAGACCACCAACTTGTGATTTATACAAGCAAACCCGCACAGCTTGAACTATACGGATCATTGTTCCATCATTTCGAACTTCATGAAATTTCCGGTGATGGAAAAAATGCAACTGAAAAGATCAATACCCTAAACAAATTCTCTGCGTCGCATAATGGAAACATACTTGTGATGGGTGGGGCTACGTATCCGGTAAAAGATCTATCCATGCTGTTTTCCAATATAGCAAGGGGAACTGTATATGGAAGCGACAATGGATCAATCCAAAATAATAAAATGGAAACTCACGGTATCAAACATGAACCCTTATCTGTTTTAGGATTCCGGTCGGGAACGAAAACCTCCATCAACCAGCTAATGCTTTCCAGGGATTTAAAGAGCGTAAAAGGGTTTATCGAGGAATATCATGATCTCAGGGAATTCAGATTATTACTAAAGGATTTTTTTGAACGTAACCAGGAAGAAAGCATTCCTAACCTTGTAAGGATCATACATCCTGTAAATGCCAGCGAAATTGAAAGCCAAAAGAAAAAATATCTTCAACTACCCGTATATACAAGACTGATTCGGAAAATGACGGGACGAAGCTGGAATATTGCCCGATATGCCAGTAAACTGTGATGGTATAAACACAGAATGCTGATGAACTATCCATAAATAGTAACTTGGACAACTTATTTGCCGGGCAAATGAAAATTTTATTACAATACCTTAGACCTCACCGCTTCCTTGTGATCCTGGTTTTATTTCTGGCTGCCGTTAATATTGGCTTCTCTCTTATTGACCCGATCATTTTTGGTAAACTCGTTACACTTGCTAATGAACACCAGAAAGTGCATACACCCCCAGGATCCTTTAACTGGCACGATTTCCTTTTTGCCAATACCACTGTACTTTCAAAATCGGGAAAAGATGTTGCAGTTTATGGTGTGGTGTGGTTATTGGTGGCATCCATTTCTGTAGCAATGGTAAGCCGCATTGCAAAGAACTTCCAGGACTATTTTCTTAATGTAGTAGTTCAGAAATTTGGTGCACGTGTTTTTACCGATGGCCTGCAGCATGCCATGAAACTTCCTTACCAGGAATTTGAAGACCAGCGTAGCGGTGAAACGCTGAGTGTACTTCAGAAAGTAAGGACAGATACCGAAAAATTCATCAACAACTTTGTGAATATTCTTTTTACTGTTCTTGTTGGTGTTATGATAGTTGTTGTGTTTTCTGTAAACATTTACTGGTTGCTGCCAATAGTTTATTTTGGTGGAATCGGCATTTTGATGTTTATATCAAACCTGCTAAGCAAGAAAGTAAAGACCATTCAGAAAGTTATTGTTTCTCAAACAACATCGCTTGCAGGCACCACAACTGAATCATTAAGAAATATCGAGCTTGTAAAAAGCCTGGGGCTTACAGACCAGGAAGTAAGCCGCCTGAATAAGAATACTTATAAAATCCTTGGACTTGAACTTACCAAAGTGAAAAGAATCCGGAGCATTGGTTTTGTTCAGGGAACATTTGTAAATACACTTCGCCAGGTAATATTGTTTCTTCTGATGTGGCTGATTTTTCAAAACAGGCTTGACGCAGGTCAGCTCGTAACAATGCAGATCTATTCGTTTTTTATTTTCGGACCACTGCAGGAAATCGGTAATATCATATTAAGTTATCGTGAAGCGGAAGCATCTCTTATTAATTTTAATAACCTGATGAACAAGAAGCCGGAAAAAATGCCCGATAGTCCGAAGCATCTTGGTCCTGTAAGAGACCTCCAGTTCAACCACGTTAGTTTCAAACACCATACTGCCATGCATAAGGCTATTGATAATATCAGTTTCAAGGCCACCCGTGGAGAAACGATAGCTTTTGTAGGACCTTCCGGTTCAGGAAAAACTACACTCATGAAATTGCTGGTAGGTTTATACAGGGCACAACAGGGCAATATTTTTTACAACGGCCTTGATGAGAACAGTATTCATTTTGATGACCTGCGCAACCAGATTGGATTTGTAACACAGGATACGCAGCTTTTCAGTGGTACCATAAAAGAGAACCTGTTGTTTGTAAATCCAACAGCTTCAGAAGATGAGATTTTAGAAGCTTTGAATAAAGCTTCCTGTCAGAATCTTTTATTACGTGCTGAAAAGGGAATCGATACGATGATAGGAGAAGGTGGGCTAAAATTATCAGGTGGAGAAAAACAGCGCCTGTCAATTGCACGCGCGTTGCTTAGAAAACCAAAGCTGTTAATTTTCGACGAGGCAACATCATCTCTTGATTCTCTGACGGAAGAAGAAATCAACAAAACGATCAGGAATGTGTCCTCATTCAATGACCAGATTACAATATTGATTGCACACCGACTTTCAACAATTATGCATGCGGACAGAATTTATGTTCTTGAGAAAGGACTTGTTATTGAAACAGGAACACATGAATCATTAATAGAAGAAAAAGGATTGTATTATGCCATGTGGCGGCAACAGATTGGCGAAAGAAAAAATGAAGGAGCGTCGAAGGTGAGAGTTTAAAATTTCAAAATCAAAGATCATCGAATCAAAAATCCAAGATCAGCAAGCTGCTTCGCGTGACATTTCAAGAAGGGGCATACACTTTTCTACAATTTTCCTGTACCCTTCAAAATGAATGGGTTTTTGCAGATAGGAGGATGCACCCAGTCTTTTGCAGACTTCTTTATCGATTTTATTTTCAGAGGTAGAAAGAATAACAACAGGAATCTTTGAAAATCGTGGATTTGTTTTAATGTAATTCAGCGTTTGCCTGCCATCCCAGCGTGGCATATTCAAGTCAAGAATAATGAGAGAAGGATAATTTTCATTAAGGTTATTCAGGTAACGGATGGCATCTTCTCCTCCGGATAAGCAAACCAAACTTGTTGTTGTAGCAGCAAATGATTCTTTTAAAAGATGGCAATCATCCTTGTCATCATCAACATATAAAATAACAGGTGTAGTCATAGTGTGTTGGTTAAGCATACAGCCAAATCTAAATTTTTCTGCTTCAACAGTCAAATTATTTTCGATTGATTTGCAGGGATTGTGATCAGCTGATGTTTTCTATAATTCCCGCAATGCCTTGTCCACCACCGACACATGCCGTAACCATACCATATTTTTTATTGTTGCGCTTCATATCATGAAGTACCTGTATGGTCAATTTTGCACCAGTGCATCCAAGCGGATGACCTAATGCAATAGCTCCTCCATTAGGATTTACAATTTCAGGATTTAGGCCGGCTTCACGGATAACAGCAACAGCCTGTGATGCAAAAGCTTCATTCAATTCTATCTGGTCAACCTGCGAAAGATTCATTCCGGATTGCTTCATCACTTTTGGAATTGCTGCAACAGGTCCAATACCCATGATTCGTGGATCAACACCTGCAGAAGAACAGGCAACAAGACGTCCGATCGGTTTTAATCCGAGTTTATTCATGAGTTTTTCACCCATTACAATTACAAAGGCAGCTCCGTCACTTGTCTGTGAAGAATTACCGGCAGTAACACATCCGTTTGCAGCAAATGCAGGTTTGAGCTTCGCCAGAACTTCCAATGATGTATCAGCACGCGGTCCTTCATCGGTATCTACCACATAATTTTTTTTCTGTTTTTTACCTTTATCATCCAGGTACACTTCTTCTACATTCATTGGCAGGATTCCATCTTTAAAAAATCCGCTTGATATAGCATGAAGGGCTTTGCGATGCGAATGAAAAGAAAATTCATCCTGCTCCTCACGGCTCACTTTATATTCTTTTGCTACGGCCTCTGCAGTAAGGCCCATGTTGAGGTAATAATCAGGGTCTGTTTTGGCTATTGAATAAGCAGGTACAGTTTTCCATCCTGCTGTGGGCACCATACTCATGCTTTCTGTTCCGCCCGCAATAATACAATCAGCCATGCCCATCCGGATTTTTGCAGTAGCAATGGAAATTGTTTCAAGTCCCGATGCACAATAGCGGTTAACAGTCATACCGGGAGTATCATAACCAATGGCGCGGGCGGCAATAATCCTCCCTACCTGCAGACCTTGTTCGGCTTCAGGTACGGCATTTCCTACGATCACATCATCAATCAGGTTTTTTTCAAGTTGTGGAAGGGAGTTCAGAAGTCCACGGATCAGGTCAATAGCAAGATCATCAGGCCGATAAAATCGAAAACCTCCTCTTTTGGCTTTCCCTACAGCGGTTCTGTAACCTGCTACGATGTATGCTTCCTGCATAAAAAATATTTACGTTAAGGTAATAAAAAAATTAAATAGTTGCATTAACAACCATTTTATAAAAGTTTAAAATATTCAATGACAGAAGAAGGAAAAAGTGTCTTTAAAAATGCCTCATTTTTTGAATGACCCAGAAACATCCATGGCGATTTATCATTATCCCTCACAGCGATGAGTATATTGGAAGATCCAAGCCGGAAAGATTTAGTAGCGTTATTGTATTTGATCTGCGAATTCGGAAATCCCACCTTCAGAAGGTCTGTGGTTTTTGACACGAAATCCGGTGCATTCACTGTTTCAGAATCTTTAAATGCAACGGTAAAGCCCATCCAGTAATCAATTCTTCTGTAAGCCGTATCATTAACATTAAAAACAGGAGAAATGTTAGTGATGGCTGTAGTATCGATACTGAGTTTCATGTATTCGTTATCATAAGTTTTTCTGAAAAGCTCCATCATTTGTTCGCGGGGGGCCAGCTGGAAAAGTCTCGGATGAACAAAATCCATTAGTTCATTGAACCGGGCTTCTCTATTGAGCAGCATATAGGTATCAAGCCTCTTTTCAAGTGAAGTGTCTTTTGAAGATTGCGCCGCTACACCAAGAAAAATGGTAAGAGTAAAAATAAAGAGAACTATTTTTTTCATGTTATATAATGCCGGATGTTGAACAGCCGGCAAATCTAAACAGCCGGCCTGTATCTTCGCAAGTCACATGTATAAAATACTGCGAAATTTTCTCTTTCTGTTTCCAGCTGAAACAGCACACGCATTATCTATGAACCTCCTGAAAACGGCGTGTTCTTTATCGTTTGTCAGGAAATGGCTTAAAAACACTTTTTTCCCGGGTGAAAAAATGGTTCATGTATTCGGACTTGAATTCAGAAACCCAATAGGATTGGGTGCTGGTTTTGACAAAAATGCCATGTACCTGCGGGAACTTGATGTTCTTGGTTTTGGATTTGTTGAAGTAGGTACAGTAACACCAAAACCACAGGAAGGGAATGGAAAACCAAGATTGTTCAGGCTTAAGAAAGACCAGGCTCTTATAAACAGGATGGGATTTAATAATGATGGTGCAGAGGCAGTGGCAGAAAGGTTAAAGAAATGGAAGGAGAAGACATCAATCATGAATCGTGAACCTGCCTGCCGGCAGGCAGGTCGTGAATCGTCAATGGAAAAGTCATTGAAGGGAACCGGAAGAAAGCTTGTTCCACCAATGATAGTAGCGGGTAACATCGGGAAAAATAAATCAACACCGAATGAAGAAGCATGGAAAGATTATGAAAAATGTTTCATTACGCTGCATCCTTATGTTGACTTTTTTGTTGTAAATGTCAGTTCTCCCAATACACCTGGTTTGAGGGCATTGCAGGACAAAGATTCACTTAGAAAAATTCTGGTGAACCTTCAGGAAAATAATCGTCAGTTCGAGGAGCGGAAACCACTCCTCCTTAAAATTGCACCAGACCTTGAGCGTGCGGCAATAGATGATGTAATTGACCTAGCAAAAGAAATACAGCTCGATGGAATTGTTGCCACCAATACTACAATATCCAGGGATGGTTTGAAAACAGCTAAAAAGAAAGTGGAAGAGATAGGACCAGGAGGGTTAAGCGGTCTACCGTTAAAAGAAAAATCAACATCAGTAGTTCAATATATTCAATCAAAATTAAAAGGTAGCATACCTATTATTGCAAGTGGCGGTGTGTTTGATGCATCCGGAGCAAAAGCAAAATTTGAAAATGGTGCCACTTTAATAGAAGTATGGACAGGATTTATTTATGAAGGCCCTTTTATTGTAAAAGCAATTTTGACAAACAGGTATAAACATTAGCTATGGAACATTTATTTACTTCAGAAAGTATAATCAGTTTCGTGATTCTTGTGATCCTTGAAGTTGTTCTCGGTATTGATAATGTAATTTTTGTGAGCATTATTATAAACAGGATGGAAGAAAAATACGAGAAAAAAGCAAGGAGGGCCTGGATGATAACTGGTATGATTACACGAAGTATTCTCCTGTTAGGACTCAGCTGGCTCCTTTCACAAAAAGGAAAACCCGTATTTACATTATTCAATAAAGGTTTTGATCTTGCTTCCATTGTAATGCTTCTTGGCGGACTTTTCCTGATTTATAAATCTGTGAAGGAAATACATAGTAAACTCGAAGGAGAGGTAATGGAATCAGAAAACAGCAAGACAAATTATCTTTCTTTTGGTAAAGCCATATTCCAGATCATGCTGATAGATATGGTTTTTTCATTTGACAGTGTTATTACTGCAGGTGGAACAGCTCAATATGTAGAGATAATGATTGCAGCAGTGATTATTGCAATGATAATTATGTTTTTATTCAGCCCGAAAATTTCAGGGTTTATTCATAAGCATCCAACCCTCAAGATGCTGGCGCTTTCTTTCCTCGTGATGATTGGTCTCAGCCTGGTTGTAGAAGGATGGGACTCCGAAAAAGCCGAAGCCCTTCACCTGAAAAACTACATTTATTTCGGAATGGCATTTTCATTTATTGTTGAAGTGCTGAATATGACGATGCTGAAAAATAAGAGGAAAAAAATAGTACAACTGAATGAACCACGGTTAATAAAAGATGAAGAACGTAGCTCAGACGCTGCACACTAGCACATCAACCAGCTAACAGATAAGGAAAAAAAAGAAATATTCACCTCCTTAACTCCTTTTCTCCTTTATCTCTTAGCTGCACCAGCAACTAACCGAAAGAAAGCAAAACCGCAGCAACAACACCGGCTGTTTCAGTTCGAAGCCTGTTATGTCCAAGTGAAACTGGCTTGAATTGATGATCAAGAGCAGACTGGATTTCTTTCGGTGTAAAATCTCCTTCGGGTCCGATTAAAATTACAGAGCTTCCCGATGAAGTGCGTGGTAATGGACTTTTTTCTGCCTCCATACAATGAGCAATGAATTTATATTGGTTCTCCTGCTGTAATGCTTCAGAAAATGTTACAGGCTCATTAAGTTCTGGTAACCAGCTTTGCTGCGACTGGATCATCGCACTGGTAAGAATAGTTTGCATTCTGTCTAACCTGAATTTCTGCTTTTCGGTCCTTTCGCAGAGTAATGGAATAATTCTCCTGATGCCAATTTCTGTAGCTTTCTCGAGGAACCATTCGAAACGTGCAGTGTTTTTTATAAGTGAAATTCCAATAGTAGAATTGAAAGAACTTATTTCTTGTACCTGAATTGAGGAAATTGACACCCTGCATTTTTTCCTGTTATCGTCTTCAATAATTGCAGTTGTCTTTTTTCCTTTTCCATCTGTTAACGTGATGGTTTCTCCAGCAGACATTCTGAGCACGCCAATCACATGTTTTGATGTATCCTCATTCAAAACGATGGAATTTTGAGAAAGATCAGCAACATAAAACAATGGCAGGCTCATAATACTAAGCTAAGAGATAAAGGATAAAAAGAGAAAGAGAGAATATCTCACTCGGGTTAACCGATTTAAATTTTAAATCTCTGTTCTCTCTGCTGGATCTCTGCGAAAAAAAACTCACTTTCTCCTTTTTGCTCTTAGCCAAAAAAGAAAAAGGCAGTGATGGTCCTGCACTTTTTCTTTCTTATGGAGCGGTTAGTAAAAAAGTAATCAACGTTTAAAAAGGATCATCATCATCCGGAAGGTCATTCATTTTACTTCCGGTTTGTATAAACATTCGTGCACCACTACCGTCATTGCCTGAAACCGGTTTAAAATTCGATGGAAGACCTGATCCATTATTGAAATCTCCACCACCTCCATCTTCTATGAATTTCTGGATGTGGAGTAAAGCGCGAAGTTTGATGGTTTCCAGGGAACCATTTCTATGCTTGGCAATTCTTACATGGGTTTCTCCGCGGTTGTTGTCACCCATTTCATCCTGCGTGATATCATAGTATTCAGGACGATAAAGGAACATTACCATGTCAGCATCCTGTTCAATCGCACCGGATTCACGAAGGTCGCTTAGCTGTGGCATTTTATTTCCTTCTTTTCTTTTTTCTACTTCACGGCTTAACTGGGAAAGAGCAATAATCGGTACCTGGAGTTCTTTGGCAAGACTTTTAAGGCTTCGTGAAATATTACTTATTTCCTGTTCGCGGTTACCATTTCGGTTTTCACCTGTTCCACTCATCAACTGGAGATAATCGATAATGATCATTCCAATATTGTTTGCATTTTTCAGACGGCGGCATTTTGCGCGTAATTCAAAAATATTCAGCGCAGGTGTATCATCAATGAATAAAGGCGCCTGTGCAAGTCTTTGAATGCCCCTCGCATAAAGTTGTTTCATCTCATGCTCCTCGAGCTTTCCCCTGGAAATTTTCTCGAGCCATATATCACTTTCAGCTGAAAGAATTCTTTGTACAAGCTGTCCTGCGCTCATCTCCAGAGAAAAGAAGGCAACCGGCGTTGGCTTGGTAGCATGAAGCGCTGCATTCCGTGCAAGGTTCAAAGCAAACGCGGTTTTACCAACAGAGGGACGTGCAGCAAGAATGATAAGGTCTGTGCTTTGCCAGCCGTAAGTTACCCGGTCCAGTGAAACAAATCCACTCGGCACACCGCTGATATCTTCATTCTTGTGACGCAGGTCTTCTATTCGCTGGATTGTTTTTACAAGAACTGAATCGATGGTTTCATAATTATTTCGGAGGTGCGTGGACGTTACCTCGTAAATTTTACTTTCAGCCTGGTCGAGCAGATCGAAAACATCAGTGCTGTCTTCATATGCATCAGAAATGATTTCCCCGCTGATCCGGATCAATTCTCTTTGAATAAATTTCTGCAGAATGATTCTGGAGTGTGCTTCAATGTTGGCTGATGAAACAACCGTATTGGTAAGCTTTGTTACGTAATAGGGTCCGCCTACCATATCGAGCTCTTCGCGCATCCTCAGTTCTTCTACAACTGTAAGGATATCGATTGGCTGGCTTTTATTAGCCAGGCTCTGCATTGCTTTAAAAATCCTTTGATGGCTATCTACATAAAAACACTCGGGTTTTAATATTTCAACCACTGCATCGAAGGCACCTTTTTCAAGCATGATGGCACCGAGAACGGCTTCTTCCAGGTCTTTTGCCTGTGGAGGAACCTTTCCATAGATCATTGTGCTCAGGTCAGGACTGGATTTGCGTCGGTTTTTTTTGTCGCGATTCAGGTTAGTAAGATCCATAGAACAAAGTCAATAAATTAAACCATTGATATTTCGATCAATGACCTATAGGGGCGTCAGTTCGGCTTCGGTTTGTAATTTAATGGTTAAGGATTTATATCCTAATTGTTATCCCAGTAAGTCAGTCGGCGAATATAGGGGAGTATAAAACCTTGCAATTCAAATTTCGACGGAAAATATTAATTCACCTGTTGTTCCTTCTCTATCAACCGGAATCGGGTCGTTATCCACTATAAGTCTTTACCTATGCACAAATTTCAGGTTAATTTCCCAATGCAAAATCGCTTATTCACATTGCAGGTTTAAAAATAATTACCGTTTTATTTTTGGCTATGTCGCGCTGCCACCAATATGGACTTCCAGCGGATTTTTTCGATAACCTATCAGGTAAATTAACGATGTCAGCCAGATGTGGCAAGCTTTTCAGCCTTTTGGTATAAAAATCTTAAACAGAAAAATTCAGGCAGGGCAAGGGTTTCAATGATGTTTAAAATGCATCTTATTATTTATTATACCCTGAAACCCACGATTGGCGCGTACCTCATCTTTATTTATATATAAATCAGAATTCAAAATCCCTGCGGTGCATGTTCCACCGGATACCGCCGTAGAAGATAAATGTACTTTTGGAGCCATCAATTACGGTTGCGCCTTCCTTTCGGTAGACTGTATTTGCTTCAATGAAGAAGTTTGGTTTTAATTCGTATGATATAAGAAAGGAGGCCAGGCCAGTTTTACTTTCTACACCCGAGCCGACTTCATATCCAAAATCATTTTTTCTGTAAGGAGGAACATTCGGAAGAAAAATATTCCCTCCGAAACTAACGTTACCGGAGTCCTTACCACGATACATATAAAATGCCTTAGCCTCTAACAACCATTTGTTTGCCGGCTGATAACGGGCAATGCCGATCCATTCCTGGAAGTTTGCACCCAGCGGATGAGCCAGCGGTTGGTTGTAATGGGTATAATTTGCTACCGAATCGCGATGCGAATATGTAAATGGCCGAACCCTGTTACTTTCGATCTGAAGATCCAGGTTTTTAATCTGGAAGGCATTAATGTATTTAGCCCCAACCTGCCAACCATATTTATTGCCCCACCATCCTTTGGCTCTTTTTATTTCTTCAAAGTTGAATTCATCCACCAGCAGCTGGCCATAAAACTGGAAACGTTTGGCCACATTAGCTTTTGCATCAAAGCCAATTACAGCATTGTCGATACTTCCATTCTGCTGCTCAATAGAACGATAAAAAATGATGGGGTTCAGGTATCCAAATTCAAAATGGTTGACGCGTCCGAAAACAACACCTTCGAACAAACCAAGATTCAGCCATTTTGTAATGCCCATGTCAAGGTGATGAATGGCAGCATATTTTTTTGGAAACAGCTGGTCGGCATTGAGACGCTGTGCAGAATTCAATTCAATGAACAGGTTCTGGTAATTAAAGCGCCAGATGCGTGTATTGATTTTAAAAAATAAATACGGACTTGAAATATCGCTCAGTAAAAGACTTCGGTAACCATTTCCGATAAAATTTTTATCGTAACCAAACTGGAAGTCTATATACCGCGTAGCATTAAAGGTTATATAGCCGCGTGCATCAAAATAATCGTATCCTGTTTTTTTAAAATCCTTGTAAAAACCCTGTCCGGGTACAGCCTTCTTGGCTTTAACATATTGCTGCACATAAATCGGATCGCGTTCCTGGTTGTCCGTAATATAGGCAGCAAAACCAATTTTGTTGGCAATGCGTCCACGAAGTGCTGCACCCCGCGTATTCAAAAAAATGTGTTCGTCATTATCTTTTTCTTTTCCTAAATAATATTGGAATACAGGATTAACCGTCAGGATAAAATCATTTGTCTTTACTTCATACAGATTTGCGGGTGTACGATAAAACCTTTTGAGAAAAGTTTTACGTGAAGATTGTTGTTCCTCAGTCCACTCATTATTTTTTGCCAGGGCTGATGAAATGTTGGCCATGTCGACTTTACTAAGTGATGGCGTTTCGCTACCCTGTAATCTTCCATAGGATTCAATAACCGGGATAAATTGTTTTCTGCTAAATGGTTTTATTTTGGAAAAATTGAGAATGGAATCTTTTTGTGAAAGGATTTCAAGCCGCTCCAGTAAAATATATTCCCTGCTTCCTTCCGGTAAATAAGTAGTCTGGGAAAAACAAATGAATGGAAAAATGGTCAGTGAAATAAGATATAGGTATTGGCTTATTACTCTTTGTTTAAATTGCATCGGTCAGATTATAGTTTCAAATTATGCAAAAATACCTGATAAAGGGAATCAACATGGTGAATGAAGGCACCATCCGCAATGTTGATGTTCTTATTTCGAAGGGAAGGATTGAAAAAATAGCAACCCATATAGCTACTAGTCTTAATGAAGTGACAGAGATTGACGGAGAGGGTAAATATCTTTTACCCGGCTGTATTGATGACCAGGTACATTTTCGCGAACCTGGTCTCACCCATAAGGCAACTATTTATTCTGAATCGAAAGCGGCAGTTGCAGGTGGTAATACATCTTTTATGGAAATGCCGAATACAAAACCACCAGTATTCACCCAGCAACTTCTGGAGGACAAATATGATATAGCGGCCAATACATCACTGGCAAATTTTTCATTCTTCATGGGTACCTCCAATGACAACATTGATGAAGTACTTCGGACAAACGAAAAAAAACGCGAAGTCTGCGGCGTCAAAATATTCATGGGATCTTCAACCGGGAACCTTCTTGTAGATAATTATCTCACCATAGGAAGAATTTTCAGTGAATCGGAATTGCTGATCGCAACACATTGTGAAGATGAAAGTTTGATCAGGGCGAATTATGAACGACTGAAAGCAAGAAAGGATCATCTTGAAGCATCCGATCACCCGGTAATTCGGGATGCTGAAGCGTGTTTTGAATCATCATTCAGAGCTGTGCAACTGGCAAAAGACAAGGGTACACGTTTACATATTCTTCATATCTCAACGGAAAAAGAGTTGCAGCTTTTTACAAATATGATTCCCCTGGCTGCAAAAAGAATCACAGCTGAGGTGTGCGTGCATCACCTTCATTTTACAAGTCATAATTATGGACAGCTTGGAAATCTTATCAAATGTAATCCTGCTATTAAAGAAGCCCGGAACAGGTCGGCTTTGTGGGAGGGGTTACTTGACGATCGTCTTGATGTAATTGCAACAGATCATGCGCCACATACCTGGGAAGAGAAGAATGAACCTTATGAAAAAGCACACGCCGGCATTCCTTTGGTGCAACATTCCCTGCTGTTAATGCTACATTATTATAATGAAGGCAGAATATCACTTGAGACCATTGTGAGAAAAATGAGTCATGCAGTGGCCGACTGTTTTAGGATAGAGGAGAGAGGGTATATCAGGGAAGGATATTTTGCAGACCTCGTAATCGTTGACCTGGATGGAAAAACCAAAGTAGAAAAGAATAACATTCTTTATAAATGCGGGTGGAGTCCTTTTGAAGGAGAAACATTCCAGGCAGTCATTACGCATACGTTCATCAGCGGTCACCTGGTTTATGGAAATGGTAAGTGGGATGAATCTGTAAAGGGAAAACGGTTAACTTTCAAAAGATAAATCAGTCGATGGTCCACGGTCGACAGACGTGTCCGAATAAATAAGGGTTTTTATATAATCGGGGTAGTCTGTGGTCTGTTATCTGAGGTCTGTCGATCTTATTCTATGCAGATTGATAAAACAACATTCAACGATATTTCCATCTTTCACCTGGAAGAAGAATATTCCATTTTTCATAAGCTGAATTTCACAAAAACGGCAGGAGGAAAGGAGTGGCTGCGCCGGTTTTTTTCGGAACCACACCACGAGCTGAAACGGATTTCAGGTACACAGCAAATCATAAAGGTGCTGCTTTCACACCTCGATGAATGGCCAACAGAAATCACGAACGGAACCATCATCATGATCGATAAATTTCTCGATTATAATCTTGACCCTGTTCCGCAGAATCCTACTCCACTTAACAGTTATACATATAAACTTTTACACGGGCAGGATTATTCGATGCTGAAATATTCAGTCCGGCACCTTTCTGATTTTTACAGGGGATTGAAAAGGCTGCATGAATTTCTTAGCCAGATACAGCTGCCAGCAAACCTGGGAATATATGCAGAGCGTATTCGTAAAGTCCTTAAAGAACCTGCATTGAAAGAATTGGCAGAGACGGGAGCAGATGAAAAATTTTCAGTGCAGAGAAATCTTTTTTTTGCCTATCACCTGAGAGGTACTCATAAAACTGAAACACTTGAACTGATTGAGATATATAGTCGCCTTGAAGCATGGTACTCGATGGCAGTAGCCGTAAAGACTTATGATCTTACATTTCCCGAATTCATGGAACAGGATGAGCCGTACTTAAGTGCTGAAGGCATTTATCATGTTTTACTGGACAAGCCGATTGCGTATGATCTTGTACTGCAGCCCAACGAAAATTTTTTATTTCTCACCGGTGCAAATATGGCTGGAAAGAGTACACTGATTAAGGCAATTGGTTCATCGGTTTTTCTTGCACATATTGGAATGGGTGTACCTGCGAAAAGAATGAAGCTGAGTCTGTTTGACGGTCTGCTTACAAACATCAATGTTTCCGACAACATTGCGAAAGGAGAAAGTTATTTTTTTAACGAGGTACAACGAATCAAGAATACGATTTACAAAATCAATGACGGAAAAAAATGGCTTGTTCTTATTGATGAACTTTTTAAAGGGACTAATGTACAGGATGCAATGAAATGCTCGCTTACTGTGATCAAAGGATTTATAAAAATCAGGAATTCATTATTTATTCTTTCGACGCATCTTTATGAAATCGGTGAAGAATTAAAAAAATATCCGAACATCTCGTTTAAATATTTTGAGACCAATGTAATGGATGACCAACTGGAATTCAGTTACCAGCTGAAGGAGGGTATCAGTAATGACAGGATCGGTTATGTGATTTTGAGGAGAGAAAAGGTTGTAGAGATGCTGGAAAGGCTGTAATCGCGGATTTCTCGGATTGAAATTGATTCATTAATTAAAACAAAAGTTTCAAGGATTACACATCCCTGTAAATATTTGCCACTGGCAAATAAACTGGAGGGTTAAATGGATACAACGGATAACTTTTTCAGGAAGCACATGGTAAAGTTTACAATTTGCATTTGGCAACAGTTACCAGGTTAGAACCATATCTGAAGATGTTTGAAGGTGTTCGTGTCCAAATTGCATAGCGTCGTTTATGAAAGGAATATTTTTATATAAAGTCGCGAAGTGCGTGGCGCGAAGAGAGCAGCTAAATTCCAAAATGTACAAATTCATTCTAATCCTGATCAATTTTACTGCTCTTGCTGCTTCGGCGCAGCAGAATTTCGATGTGCTGCATTACCGTTATGAAATTGAACTGACTGATAAAAGTGATGCCATCACAGCAAAGGCAACTATCAGTGTAAAATTTTTAATGGCAGCATCGGATGTTAAATTCGATCTCGCATCGATGCAGGATGATAAAGGCATGTATGCATTCCAGGTAATGGAAGGAGGGAAGTTGCTTCGCTCGGCACATTTACATGACGAAGTTTTAATCAACCTTATGCAACCTGCTAAACCGGGAGAAGTACGCACGTTTGAGATCAGTTATATGGGGACACCAGCTGACGGCCTGATTATATCAAAGAACAAATTCGGCGACCGTACTTTTTTTGCAGACAACTGGCCCAACAGGGCACACCAATGGATACCATGTATTGACAGGCCGGATGACAAGGCTTCCTTTGAGTTTTATGTTACTGCACCTGATCATTACCAGGTAATTTCAAATGGTATCAGGATGGAGGAAAAAAAGCTTGACCAGGGTAGAAAGTTGACGCACTGGAAGGAAGATATAGCGCTGCCAACAAAGGTGATGGTAATTGGTGTTGCCAGGTTTGCCGTAAAAAATTATACTGATAGTCCGGCAAACATTCCAGTCAGCGCGTGGGTTTATCCCCAGGATAGTACGAAAGGGTTTTATGATTATGGTGTGGCTCCGGGTATTGTCAGGTTTTTTACAGATTATTTCGCGCCATTTCCGTATAAAAAACTTGCAAATGTTCAATCGAAAACCATTTTTGGAGGAATGGAAAATGCCGGCGCTATTTTTTATGCAGAACAATCGGTAACAGGCGACCGCAAGTGGGAGGAGGTATTATCGCATGAGATCGTACACCAGTGGTTTGGTGATATGGCATCTGAAAAAAGCTTTGCTCACTTGTGGTTGAGCGAAGGCTTTGCAACATATTTTACTGATTTATATTTCGAAAAAAAGTACAGCGCGGACAGTGCAAGAAAGCGTTTACAAAAAGAAAGAACAGAGGTTGAAGCTTTTGTAAAAAAGAACGGTCATGCGGTTGTTGATAGTACATCAGACCTGATGTCGTTGCTCAACGAAAATAGTTACCAGAAGGGTGGGTGGGTGCTGCATATGCTTCGGATAGAAACAGGAGACAGTATTTTCAAAAAAATTATCAGGGAATATTACCAGGCGTTCAAAGGTGGCAATGCAGATACAAGGGATTTCGAGAAAGTGGCTGAGAGGGTAAGTGGTAAGGATCTGAAATGGTTTTTTGATCAATGGCTTTACCAGGGAGGGATACCTGAACTTGATATTAAAACGGATGTTGATAAGGAAGAAGTGAAGGTGAAAATAAAACAGGGAAATAATTTATACCGGTTTGTAATGGAAGTTGGATTGTTGCATGAAGATGGAACGATGAACTTGGAAAAGATGGAGATCAGGGAAAGGGAAGTTGAATATAAGTGGAAGGAGCGTGGCGTAAAGAAAGTGCTTTTGGATCCGCAAACGCGGTTGTTATATATGAAGAAATGAAATAAAGCCAGGAGAATTTAATTGAGAATTTTCGGGTTAATACTTTTGGAAATTTTTAAGATATTGGTTGACATCTGAAAGGTTGTGCTTTTTACATTGATTTTGTGTAGTTCATTATTTGTAGAAGATGTCCTTAGACTATTTCAGAACAAAATGTATTCATTGAAAGGATTGATTGATGCGCAATATTATGTAGATGAGGCATATAGAAGCAAAATAGACTTTCGATGTATCTCCTTGACCGCATCCCTTGCAGGGCCCTCCCTCCCCCGCCTCCACCTACCGTTTTGCTATTGTATAAGCATATGAGAATGCAAATGTCTGGTCTTAGCCAGCCATATTGATTACATCAAAACATCAACGGCCTGTTAGCTTATTCGTTTGAAACAGTTTAATTTCTACGGGTATACCAAAAACCAAAAATACATTGGCTGATTGCTAAAGCAATGAGAAAAACACCGGTAAAAAAAGGAAAAATCTCCAGGTCGTGAATTGTCACTAAACATTTATGCCTGGTAATATTTAAATCGAATAAAAAAAGTCAAATATCATTTACTATCATAGCCTGTCAAAGTCTAATAAAAAGTATGTTCAATTTAATACCACGGTTGTAAATCCTGCTGTATTCGAAAACTGATGGATTGCAGGTAGTATGATATAAGAATCCTGATAAGGAAAAGGAATTTTCAAAGAAAAATGCGATAAATAATAACCGAAAAGATATTCAGTTAAACGGTTACCATCGCGCAGCGCATAGCACGCAGCGCGAAGCATTTCCCTACACAAGCATCGTTACCGGGTTCTCCATGAACTTTTTGAAAGTTTGTAAAAATGTTGCACCTACTGCACCATCAACACTCCGGTGGTCGCAGCTAAGTGTAATTTTCATCACATTCGTTACCCCAAATCCTTCCCCCTTACGAACAACCATTTCCTTGATCCGTCCCACCGCCATGATCGCACTGTCGGGTGGATTAATGATTGCAGTAAATTCTTCAATATCCATCATCCCCAGGTTGGAAATGGTAAAGGTGTTGCCTGTAAATTCATTCGGCTGCAGTTTCTTGTTGCGCGCCTTACCGGCGAGGTCTTTTGTTTCCATGGCAATCTGACTCAAGGTTTTTTGGTCAGCAAAACGAATGACCGGTACAATCAGGCCATCTTCAATGGCAACGGCTACACCTATATGAATGTGCTGATACTGTCGGATAAAATCTCCCATCCATGAACTGTTTACAGCAGGATGTCTTCTAAGAGCCATTGCAGTAGCCTTCACCACCATATCATTAAATGAGATCTTTACTTCACTTACTTCATGCATCTGTGTCCGCGCCTGCATCGCATTATCCATGTTGATCTCCATGGTCAGGTAGAAGTGCGGTGCTGAGAACTTGCTTTCGCCGAGACGTTTTGCAATGATCTTTCGCATTTGCGAAACAGCAAGATCTGTATGCCCTTCTGCTCCTGTAACGGACTTAAGTTGTGGAGCGGCTTCTGTTGATTGTGGACTGCGGACCGTGGACTGTTTGAAATTATCAATATCGCTTTTGATAATCCTTCCATTATCACCACTTCCTCTTACCTGTGATATGTCTATTCCTCTTTCACGGGCAAGTTGTTTGGCAAGTGGTGAAGCCTTTACGCGACCATTCTGCTGAACCTGTTCCGTTGCTGCTGCCTGTTGATTGGAAGAAGTTGTAGCCTGCTGAGGTGTATTTTGTTTTTGAGGACCTTGCGTTGTGGACTGTGAACTTCCACCCCTGGAGGCATTTACAATTGCCTGTACATCCACCTTTCCTTCTTCACCGATAATACAAAGCAACTGATTCACCGCGATTTTTTCTCCCTGTTTCGCACCCTGGTAAAGAAGTTTTCCATTTTTATAACTCTCTAGTTCCATCGTGGCCTTATCAGTTTCTATGTCAGCCAGAACTTCGCCTTTTTTTACATTATCACCCACTTTCTTATGCCATGATGATATCACACCTTCAGTCATGGTATCACTCAACCTTGGCATTAAAACCACTTCTTCCATTTTACTGAGATCCATTCCGGCATTGCCACCGGCAGAAGCAGGTGGTACATCACCTTCAGCTTTATCTGGCGTATCGGTTTCTTTGTTGACTGGCTTTTGCAAGTCAGGCTGTCCTTTTTGACCACCACCTTTGCCTGAAGTAATTTGTGAAATGTCCTCTCCGGACTTTCCTATAACAGCAAGTAAATCATCCACCTGAATTTTTGTACCCTTATCTCCGCCAATATGTAGCAGTGTACCATCTTTATAGCTTTCCAGCTCCATTGTAGCCTTGTCTGTTTCGATTTCAGCAAGCAGCTCCCCTTTTTTTACAGGATCACCAACCTTTTTATGCCAGGCAGCAATTACTCCTTCTGTCATCGTATCGCTAAGGCGGGGCATCAGAATCACTTCAGCCATGTTCAGTCATTTAATAAGGCCGTGAAATTAACGTAAAACAGGGAAATGAAAGATGAAACGCAGGTTCAATAATCCAGTTCAAGACGCAAACGTTCTTTGAGTTCCTTCACCAGCGGGTAAAGCTCAACCAGTTTCACATATTGTTCCCGTGAACTGAGCGGCATATTGCTAACATTTACTTCATGAAAATTACTGCTGACAGAAATTGTAAACTGCAGCATTTTATTACACAATTCCTTTTGCAGAAATTCAGAAACCTTGTTTCTTTCAAATTCAAGAAATTTCTGGTTGATATTATTATTTACCCTTGCTTCAAAACTGTTTCTGTCTATAACTACAAGTTCGGCACTTTCAAAACTTTGCCAGGCAGGATTTTTATTTTCCTTCAGTTTTTCTATGTATAGCTTCCAGGATTTTTTCAGTGATTCAAGTTCCAGGTCCTGGTCATTCGCTATTGATTCTCCGCAATTATCCTTTTTTATTTTCTGTCTCAGCGTTTCCAGTGAGCCCAGTTTTATTTTACGGCCATTACTGGTTTCATTTTCTGGGGCCGGATCTTTTGCTTCTACCGTAATTTTCTTTTCTTCTTTCTTTATTTCAGTTTCGATTTCCAGCCGTGCGCCAGTTTTTATTCCACCTTCATTTTTTGATTGAATTTTTGTATCGGATGCAGGTGCTGAAATCGGTCGGATATTTTTAAAAGCAACAGCTGTTGCCTGTTCACTTACTTTTTTTTTATCTATTCCGGAACTAGTAGCAGCTATCTGCAATGCCTGTTTGAGATAACAAAGTTTGATGAGCGCCAGTTCAACATGCAATCTTTTATTTCTGGCTGCCCTGTAATTGATTTCTGCTTCATTCAGAATATTCAGAGCAGAAACAAGATAAGCAGCATCAGTTCTTTGCGCCATGGCAGCATAGCGTTGCCTAAAAGTTTCTACTACTTCAAGTAGGCCCGCAACACGTTCATCCTTGCAGATGAGTAAATTCCTGGTGAATTCGGAAAATCCATTCAGCACCATATCTCCTTCAAAGCCCTTTTTATCAATGCCGTCATATATCAACATTGCTCCTGCCAGGTCCTGTGAAAGCATGCATTCCATTAGCTGGAAATAATATTCTGCATCAAGAATATTCAGGTGTTCTATTGTATGGTCATAGGTAACCTCTCCGCTTGTAAAACTTACAATCTTGTCAAGAATGCTGAGGGCATCACGCATACATCCTTCGCTTTTTTGAGCAATAAGCTGAAGCGCTGTTTCTTCAGTTGTAATATTTTCCTTGCGGGCAATTCCTTCAAGATGGTCAACGGTATCCTGGATGGTGATTCTTTTAAAATCAAAAATCTGGCAACGGCTGAGAATCGTTGGAATTATCTTATGCTTTTCAGTTGTTGCTAAAATGAATATGGCGTAAGGAGGTGGTTCTTCAAGCGTCTTAAGGAAAGCATTAAACGCTGCTGCAGACAACATGTGGACTTCATCAATGATATACACTTTGTATTTCCCAGCCTGTGGTGCAAATCTAACCTGTTCAACCAGCGTGCGGATATCGTCAACAGAATTGTTGGAAGCAGCATCCAGTTCGTGTATATTCAAAGATGTGCCTTCATTAAAAGATTTACATGAATGACATTTATTACAGGCTTCTCCTTCAGCTGTCTGGTTTTCACAATTGATAGTTTTGGCAAGGATACGTGCACAGGTGGTTTTCCCTACACCCCTTGGTCCACAGAAAAGGAAAGCATGGGCAAGCTGCTGATTTTTGATCGCGTTTTTTAAAGTAGTTGTAATGTGTTCCTGCCCTACAACCGTATCAAAAGTCTGTGGTCTGTACTTTCTTGCTGAAACAATAAATTTTTCCATAACACGCCTGCAATCTAAAACAAATAGATTTTGCAGCCTTTCTAAAATTTCCCCATTTTTCGGGTTAATTTCCCCGGAGAGGAGGTACGCAGATTTTTTATGATTTCTTATAATTCAGCTTTAATCATCACCACCAAAAAAATCGTTTCATCCCTTAAACCTCACACTAGAATCGGGTGCCTCTTAAATTCTTTTGACCTGTCAAACAGGTAACGATAAGTTGTAAGCTTCCTGCTCTGGTGAACTTCGCCGAGCCCCTGCGCTACATTAATCATCTTTGGATTGAAATCTCCGATCCATTGCATTTCGTATTCATAATATTCAAAGGA
>JBJMLW010000465.1:0-3560 GCA_045805105.1 Flavisolibacter sp.
CAGAAATACCACTGTGTCCGCTTGGATGTTCTGGAAATGGAGGTGTCTGCAATAGTGGTTGCCAGTCCGGGTCAATAGATTCATTTATTACTGTGACAGGACGAATATGCTGGAATTCATATTTTGTTTTCCAGCAGGTAATGATCGCATCAAAGATGGCGGAAGAAGTAAGTGCGTATGCCATGGCCGTTTTAACTACACCTGCGCGGGATTTTTTACAAGCAATTGAAGTAATTCCCATCCAGTGCCCTACCGGTGTAATTTTTTTATTCGCATACATCAGGTGACCTGAATGTTCTATTACAAAGGGATTATCATCCCAATAACGGGCGATTTGCATTTGTTCAGGGGTAAGGTGAGTTGAAATATTATATACTTCCTCAACTGTTTTATAAAAAGGGCTTTTTTTATCCATATTGAATGCAGGAGGAGGTGTGCACGAAGCCTGCCCGAATGAGTCCAGTGCCAGTGGCTGTATTTTAAACCAGTGTGGTTCCGAAGCATCCATGTAATCCGGAGGTGTTGGATGCCATTTACCTGTTTCATTACTTCCAAGGAATTTCGGCATACCCCGGGTTTGTTTATATTCATCTGAGGAAGCTCTTTCCAGTATTTTCTTTCCCACGCTTTCACCAAAAGCAATTGAATTTTTATAAATGTCTTCATCAACTGCAGATCTGAAATCAGCATATACTTTATCCTGGTACTTCTTTAGTGTATCAAGCGAAAACGTAATTTTTTCTGCTACTGTAAAAAAAGCTTTTGTTGCTGCAAGCAAAAAATTATAATGCTTGTTTTTTTCAGGAGCCGGCATGGAATCAAACCCATGCAAACCTGTAACAATAGACCTCGCCGATGGATCTTCAAAGCGGGCAGCTTCATAGGATGCGAGAGAAGTATAAGCATAAATCCGGCTTGATACCGGGGGTGTAAAAACATCATAAATGATAACTTCTGTCAGTTCTTTTACATTCCGGTTTAGCAGATCGGCGTCCGTAGCGATCCCCGAATCAACTTTGGTTTTTTCGGTGCATGAATACAGCAGAATCAGGAGGCATGCATAATAAATGTAAATTCTCATAAATGGTGGATAGCATCACAGGATACAATAAGTTACCTGTATTTATTTCTTAATAACAGAACCGGGGGTGAACTTTCTTTCCAATGTTTCATCAGTGAATCCGGAACGTGGCCCAAAGAAAATGCTGCATTCCCTAAAATGATATCAATATCTCCATCATTATCCGCATCACCTGCATCCATCGTCAGCCACCGGCCCGAAACTGCTTCTTTTATCGAATATGGCCTGAACGAAAAAGGTAGCACATTTTCCCAATATAGAAAACCTTCTTCAGGATGATGCTGGTAATCGGGGAAAT
Organism: Flavisolibacter sp.; assembly: GCA_045805105.1. Taxonomy (GTDB): domain Bacteria; phylum Bacteroidota; class Bacteroidia; order Chitinophagales; family Chitinophagaceae; genus Flavisolibacter. Next base: position 1,380 of record JBJMLW010000465.1, read on the forward strand.
AGGAAATAGATGCAATATCAAGATCACCATCTCCATCAAAATCCCTTGCTACAGCTTTCTCCACTCCATTTTGATGTAGGAAAAATTTTTCACTGAAATGGAAGTTTCCGTCATTCAAATAAACCCGTATACCATGATAGGGTTTCATCACCGGCGGATAATCACCATTATCGCCATTTGTTACCAGCAGATCAGGAAAGCCATCGCCATTAAAATCATCCATTTCAAAATAATTGCAGCCATAAGATGGCGGAAACTGCAATAACCTTTGCTCTTCGAATGCACCATTTCCCTTATTGACATACATGAAAATCCCTTCATCACCCTGTGCCATCAGTGCAATGATATCGGGAAGACCGTCATGATTTACATCCCGGATAACGGTTCTAACGGAACCTGGCAAAGGCCGTAACACATGATGCACAAATTTTTTATTGCCCGTATTCTCATACCATCCGAGTTGTCCCGTTACATTTCCAAATTCACAAATGATGATATCTGTAAGATGATCCTGGTTCAAATCAGCATATTCGGCGTCTACAGGCCTTTGAAGACTGTCCAGTAATGTTGTCCATTGTTTTGTTGCAGGATCATATTCGGACAGGCTGCCTTTTTTTTCATCCGATGGATAAAGAACACCCATGTCAAGAATCTTCCAGGTTGTTCCGGAATCATTAATGTTTACAACACCATCACCATTTACAGGAATGATGGTGACATGCTGTGAATCGGTTTCATACAAAATTTTTTTAACGCCATCACCATAAAGTAAATGTCCTGGTAAAATTTTTACCAGGGTTGTCGCCGGCGCTTTTTCCTGTCCAACCGGCATCGTAACTTCAAAACCCCGGATACTACTTTCTATTTTCATTCTTTCAGGCAGTGCCAATGTATCCGGCGCATTTTTTAAATAATACGCAACAATCTCCTGCCAGTCTGTTAGTGGCATAACGTCCGCTCCTTTACCACTTTCAGCATATCCCCCACCGGCAAAATGAACAAAACCAAGTAAGCCACCCATCTTCGGAAGTACATAGTTTACCCATGTAGTTTTATCAAGAAGAGAAGGATCAGGAAGCATGTGACACGACCGGCAATGTTGTTTCGCCAGTTGTTCACCCCTGCTGGAGGTTTCACACCCGGAAAAATATACATAGATGAAAATAACGATCAAGAAGAAAAAGTATAGCTTCTTCATTCTCTTAATTTATTGAGATGGATTATTTGCACTTTAAAGTTTCTTCAGGATTCTTTTCTCACCTTTGGAATTTATTATCTGAACCGATTCAACCCCGGGTTCCAAAACGAGGAACCTTCCTGACTGAGAAAGAAAAGATCCACCGTAATCGATTTCCTGTTTGCGCATTTTTCCATCGTTAAACTTTATCATGGCTGTAACATCGCCTTCTTCAACCGCCACAAGTTTCAGAGGGATGTTTGGAGAAAACAGTTTTAATGGTCCGCGGTTCTGACTTCCTGCAAGAACAAGACGTCCGCCTCTGTTCAGCATCACCATTGCTTTTCCATTGCCTTTGATACAGATTCCACTTTTATTCATAGGCACTGCCGTAAAGTTTCCATGACCATCGCCTTTCAGATAAAGGCCATTCAATGCATCATATCTGCCAACCGATACTTCCGTTCCAAAATCATTTGTGCTGATAACAACATCCAGCTTATGATCACCATCAAAATCTCCGACAGCCATTCCATTCAATGAAGATAGTTGTGCCTGCGAGGGAAGAGGAATCATTTGAAATTTTCCATTCCCCATGTTTTTCAACAAACATGAACTCATATTATTTGCCTGCAGTATCAGTGCATCCTTCAGATCATCTTTTGAAAGCAGGTCATTAATGGTGGCTTTCGCAAATGAATTATAAGTGAGAAATTTCGCCCGCATGGAAATCATCTGCTTGATCAGGTCATCTCGTGTCTGGGCAGGATATTCTTTTACTTTACCATCTTCATCATGGAGGTAAAGTGAAGGGATGGCATCATAGTTTCCATCATTATTAAAATCCTTTGCATAAATTTTCGCGGGATAATTTTTACTTACCCTGTAAAAAGTATTTTGTCCTGTATTTCCCAGGATATAATCCATATCCCCGTCGTTATCAAAGTCACCAGGAGCAATGCTGTTCCACCACCCTGTTTGATCACTGATGCCTGATGAAGACG
>JBJMLW010000466.1:0-2549 GCA_045805105.1 Flavisolibacter sp.
CTTGACCTGTTACTTCAGAATCTGAATACTTCAGAGAACTGGAAACCTTGGGTGCTTGATCCATCACCGGATGCATCTTTATTATCGCAGCCTGCCCAAAGAAAAACCGATACACTTAATAATATTGAACAGATAAGCATTGATGTTCCTGTTTCAGGAAATTATATTATCAGTGTTTACGGTTCAAAGGTTTTGGGACTGCAGAAGTTTTCTCTTTCATGGCAGTTTGATACCGTGAATCAATTTTACTGGACATATCCTTCTTCTTCAGATCATTTATCGGCAGGAAGAAGGCATTATCTCCGATGGGATACACAGACTTCCGGAGCCGCAACTATAGAATACGCAACGTCAGGAAATAACTGGCGCCCGGCTACATCGTTAATCGATGTTGCAAAAAAAAATGTTCAATGGACAGTTCCTGATACCACCACAACATGCAGGTTAAGGATCACAACTTCAGCAGGAATATTTGCATCAGACATGTTTACAATCAATCGTCAACCAAATCTTGTAACAGGGTTTAATTGTACAGATTCTTTTCTTCTATACTGGAATCATACGCTGCCAGGTTTTTATCGTTTATATGAATTGGGAAGTGTAAAACTTTTACCTGTAATTGAAACAACTGATACCGCTATTGTTTTATACAGGTCACAGCACCCATCCATTTATTATGCTGTTGCATCGGTGATCGATGGAAAGGAAGGATTGAAATCAGTAACAGTTAATTATACTTCACAGGGGGTTGGTTGTTACCTGAGAACTTTTTTAATTGAAACGCAAAGCAATTCATCGGCTATATTCAGGGCAGAGCTCGGAAGCACATTTGGCCTTACCACATTAGGTTTTGAAAAATATTTTAATGGTCGATGGCAAACATTACAACAAATTGCAAATCCCGGTAGTCTCGTTTATCACTTCACTGATTCGATTTTACTACAGGGAGAAAATCATTACCGGCTCCGGATGAATTTATCAAATGGAACCATCATTTACAGCCAGGTTGAAGTTGTCTATCATCTTGATGAAAGTCCCGTTTTGATTTACCCGGTTCCGGTAAAACAGGGAAACCTACTTCATATTATTTCAAATGAAGCTGGAAGATTTCAATTGCTGGTGTATGATGCTCAGGGAAGGTTGATGTTTCAGCAGCAGCTGAACAGCAATATTGTAAATTTGAATTCAGGGTTTCTTGGTAAAGGTTTGTATTCGTGCAGAATACTTGACAATAAGGGAAAACCTTTCAGCCGGAAATTGATTGTTTATTAAAAAACTTCAGCTTTTGACATCTTACTTTTTTCAAAGCGCACAGTGTATTGCAGAAAAAGCAAGGATGCCTTGGATGATAAAAAAAAATATAATCAGATTTTTAAATCTTTGATTATAATGTTTTCAGCACATCATTCATATTGCGAACAGCATCTGCACTTTTATTAAAAAGATCCTGCTCTTCTTTATTCAATTTATAATCTACAATCTTTTCCCATCCGTTTTTCCCGATTACTACTGGAACACCAAGACAAATATCTTTTTGCCCATATTCACCTTCTAACGAAACGCAACAGGCGAAGAGGCGTTTCTCATCTCTTACAATGCTTTCTACCAAAGCTGCTCCGGCAGCGCCGGGTGCATACCACGCTGAAGTTCCAATAAGTTTTGTAAGCGTAGCACCACCAACCATGGTATCGGCAACAACTTGCTTTTGCTGGTCAGCACTTAAGAATGTAGTTACAGGAACACTATTCCATGTAGCATACCTGATAAGCGGAATCATGGTTGTATCACCATGCCCGCCTACAACTATTGCATTCAGGTCATTGGGTGAACAATTCAATGCCTGGCTGAGATAACATTTGAATCGCGCACTGTCAAGAATACCACCCATTCCGATGATCCTGTTTTTAGGAAGTTTTGTAGCCTGCAAAGTGAGGTAAGTCATGGTATCCATCGGGTTGCTGATAACTATGATGATCGCTTCCGGTGAATGTTTAAGAATATTCTCTGCAACGCCGCGAACGATATTCGCGTTGGTGCCAATGAGTTCTTCCCTTGTCATACCAGGCTTGCGTGGAAGACCTGAGGTAATCACAACTACACGTGATCCTGCAGTTTTACTATAATCATTGGTGCTTCCCGTGATCCTTGTATCAAATCCAAGGAGCGCAGCTGTCTGTGTCATGTCGAGCGACTTACCTTCTGCAAGTCCTTCCTTGATATCAAGCAGCACTAATTCATCGCATAATTCCTTTCGTACAATATTATCTGCAACGGTTGCACCTACAGCACCCGCACCAACAACAGTAATTTTCATTGATCTGAGTTTATAATGAGAAATTTTTACGGCACGAAGTTATAAGTACAGCCGTTTATTTAATCACCGGAGAGAATATTATTTACTGCTACGTTTAAAGTGACTGATAACCTCGTCCATCCCCAAACCGCCTTCAAATGCAGTGATCAGGTTACCCTTATTGTCGTACATAGCTAAAAATGGAAAATTCCTGATGGAATAAAAAGATGGCATGAAATAAGTGATATCCCGGCCA
>JBJMLW010000467.1:0-2405 GCA_045805105.1 Flavisolibacter sp.
TCATCCGTTTTGACCGGTTGAATGTTATTGCAGTTCACCAGGGTATCCCCCTTCCTGAAAATTATTCAGTGCGGATGGAAAGTGAATCGATTTTAAAAAGACTGGATTCATTAAAGATCAAAGAAAAAGTAACTTATAGGTCATTCATACGGAGCGCTGATTGCACTTGATTTTGCATTGCATCATCCAGACAGGGTGCGTTCAGTCGTTCTGGCGGAACCTCCTGCCTTTTGGATTCCACTTCAGAATAATGAACATCCTGAAGGGATGGATCATATGATGGATGTTACTAAAGATTTCGGTCCGAATGCACAGATTACCGAACAGCAATTAGAAGATTTCCGTTGTGCAATGACCAATTGTGCAGACGGAAAATCTCCAAGGTCAAATCCTATGTGGAATACATGGATGAAGGACAGGCCTTATTTAAGAGGTCTTTCAGCAATTAATCAGCACAAAGACGCAATCAAAAATTTAAACAGGTTTAAAAAACCGGTGCTCATTGTTACCGGCGACCAGACCGTTCCTTATCATAAACGGATTGATGAACTTTTAGCGAAAGAAATCCCTGGCGCAAAAGAAATTACTATTCCAGGAGGACATGGTGCAAGCATCAGTGCTTCAGCAAATCAATTTATTGATGCGATTAAAAAGTTCCTTTCAGGTTCTGATTAAAAATCCAAGAAAGGGATTGGGGATTGGGGATTAGCGAATAGGGATTAGGGAGTAGGGTGTCTTGGAATTAGAGTTTTAGAGAATTTAGGATTATAAATTTTAATTTTTGCGCCTTAGCTTTCTTTGCGCCTTTGCGAGAAACTACCGATATCCCGACGCCTGCAATTCAAATAAATGTGCATACGTATTATTTGCACGGAGAAGTTCATGATGAGTTCCCAGTTCTGATATATGTCCGTCTTCAATAACAGCAATACGATCAGCAATACGAACTGTAGAGAACCGATGGGATATCACAATTCCGATTCTTCCTTTTAAATTTTCTTTTAATTCTGCAAATATTTCCGCCTCTGCTTCCGGATCAAGAGAAGCAGTTGGTTCATCGAGTATCCAGATATCTGCATTCCTGTACATAATGCGCGCAAGCGCCAGTCGTTGCCATTCTCCTCCTGACAAATCATGTCCGCCTTCAAACAGCCGTCCCACTTTTGAATCCAGTCCGTTTGCCATTTTTTTCACCAGCCATTCACTTCGTGAATCCTGCAGTGCTTTTATTATTCGTGCATCATCGCTTGTTCCATTTGGCCGTCCCATCGTTACATTTTCTCTTACGGTTAGTTCATAGGTAGCATAATCCTGGAACAAAACACCAATGCGATCGCGCAGCTCTTCAGGTTTTATTTCTTTTACATCAATCCCGTCAATCAGAACAGATCCTTCATCGGCATCATAAAAGCGTAACAATAATTTTATGAGTGTTGATTTACCTGCACCATTCTCGCCAACCAATGCTATGAGTTCGCCTTTTTTTATCTTCAGACTAAGGTGCTGCACTGCGGGTGCAGTTCCACCAGGATAAGTGAAAGTAACATCCCTGAATTCAATTTCACTGATAGTATCATGAGGTATAGATTCCGGTTTTTGTGGAACGGGAAGCAATGGATCAATAGAAAGAAAGGTAAAATAATCATCAAGGAAAGTTGTATGCTGATCAACAGCAACAAAGGTGCTGGAGATCATACCTAGCGTTCCGGAAACTGATGTAAACGCTCCGATGACAAGTACTACGCCGCCGGGATCAATTGTACCAGCAATGCCGCGGACAGAAATAAATACATACGCAAGGGCAAGGGTGGTAGCTGTTACGATACCGGTAAGTAATGAAATGCGTACACCAGAGCGGTACATCTTTGCACGCTGCGTGAACAGTTCTTCTGAAATATTTTTATGCCTGTTGAGAAGATGATCGGATAGAACATATGCGCGCAATTCTTTTGAGTTTTTTGGCTGTACAAGCAATTCACCTATGTATTCGCGTACGCGCTCTTCAGGTGTTTCTTTGTAAAAATATTTATACAACCTTGTGTTTACACGACTTTCCAGGATAAGCGACAGGAATGCAGCAGAAAGCGCCAGTACAAGCAGAATATAATGCAGGCTTGCCAGCAATCCAGCCATCAATAAGAGTGTTACAATATTTCCTGAAAGTCCAAGTACAGACCATGTAAGATCACCAGGCCTCCAGCTCACATCGCGCTTGGCTCTTGCAAGCCGGTCGTACCAGTTGGAATTATCAAAATGTCCGAGGTCTACCTTTGATGCTTTTTCCAGTAACCGCCGTTCTGCTTCCAGTTGTACACGTCTTACGTAAAGATTTCTTCCATAACCCATATAAGATCCTACTGCACGCTGAACAAGAGTTGTTAACCAGATTCCTACAATGATTGGAA
>JBJMLW010000468.1:0-8001 GCA_045805105.1 Flavisolibacter sp.
CTTCAGTTACACTCGACAACCTGCTTGATGAAAGAGGTCGCGAAATGTATCTGGAAAGCTGGAGAAGACAGGACCTGATCCGTTTTGGAAAATTCCTCCAGCCATGGCAGGAAAAAGACCAGAGCGATCCTAAATATCTTCTGTTTGCAATTCCTAACCAGCAATTGGCGGTGAACCCGAACCTCACTCCGAATCCGGGTTATTGATCATAAATCTTTTATTAAAGGGCCGTCTGAAAAGACGGCCCTTTTTATTTGAGGTGATAATCGGGGGTAAGAGAAGGAACGCAGATTATTATGATGATTAAGATTTACGCTGACAAATCTTAATAAATCATAACCAATCATGATAATCTGCGTTCTTTCTCTAACCTGCCGGCAGTCAGATCTCTACCTAAACTAAGGGGAAAGCAGATTATTATGATGATTAAGATTTACGGAGATTAAATCTTAATAAATCATAACAATCATAATAATCTGCGTTCCATGTCTAACCTGCAGGTAGGCAGGCCTCAAACCTCAACGACATTTATGCTTCCTTTGGCATATTTATATTCAACGTTATCGTTCAATCGTGTAACTTGATCGCGACTTTATTACCTGTTTGTAATGCAGGAACTGTTTACTCTGAATGCTGATGAAACCTGTATGGTCCGTGGTTCTTACCACGCTTTTATTTTTATCCTGTTCTACCAAAAAGGAAAGCCGGAAAGAAGCTGCAAATGAAAAACCGCTGTTCCTCCTTATGGAACAGACTGGAATTAATTTCAACAATAAAGTTGTTGACGGCCAGGATGAGAACAGTTTTTATTTCCGCAATTTTTATAATGGTGGCGGTGTTGCCTTAGGCGACATCAACAATGATGGCCTGGCAGACGTGATGCTGACTTCCAACATGGGAGAGAATAAAATGTATTTGAACAAAGGCCATTTCAAGTTTGAAGACATTACAAAGACAAGCGGCATGCACCAGGATTCCATGTGGAGTACCGGTGTAACCATGGCAGATGTAAATGCGGATGGATGGCTTGACATCTACGTGTGCAATTCGGGTAACATGAAAAGCGGCAGGAGGAAGAACAAGCTTTACATCAACAATCACAACAACACTTTTACTGAAGAAGGTGTAAAATATGGACTGGATCATTCAGGATACTGCACACAGGCATCTTTCTTTGACTATGACCTCGATGGTGACCTCGACTGCTTCATCATCAATAACAGTCCCATTCCATTCAGTTCACTTGATTACGCAGGTATGCGTGATTCTGATATTGGCAAATGGAAGGTCGACTCAAATTTGCGGGGTGGAGGTAACCACCTTTTCAGAAATGATAATGGTTTTTTTAATGAAGTAACAAAGGATGCAGGACTACATAGTGGCGTGATCAGTTTTGGACTTGGTGTTTCTGTTGGTGATATCAACAACGATGGCTATCCTGATATTTATGTAGGCAATGATTTTATTGAAAAAGATTACCTGTACATCAATCAGAAAAATGGAACTTTCAAAGACGAACTGGAACAACGCATTCAGAAAATAAGCATGTCATCCATGAGCAGCGACCTGGGTGACATCAATAATGATGGCTTCCCGGAAATCTTTACAACTGATATGATACCGGGTGATGATTACAGGCTGAAAACTACAGGCACATTTGATAATGTTGATCTTTACCTGAGTAAACAGAAAGCCGGGTTATACCACCAGTTTGTTAAGAACTGCCTTCAACTGAATAATTGCAATGGCACATTTTCGGAGGTTGGAAATATTACCGGCGTTTCCTCAACCGACTGGAGCTGGGGTGCACTATTTCTTGATGCAGACAATGACGGCCTGAATGATATTTTCATTTGCAATGGCATCAATAAAGACCTTGGCGATCTTGACTTCCTTGATTTTTTTTCCAATGATGTTTACCGCAATATGCAGGAGAGCGGGAAAAAAATGGAATTAAATGACATATTGAAACACATTCCTGTGCATCCTTTACCCAACGCCGTATTTCGGAATAACGGGAATCTTCATTTTGAAGATGCAACATCTGCATGGGGATTTAACACACCTACATTTTCTAACAGCGTAGCCTATGCCGATCTTGATGGTGATGGTGACCTCGACCTTGTTGTGAACAATGAAAACCAGCCGGCATTTGTTTACATGAACCATGCAAATGAACAAAAGGTGAATCATTCGATTTCTTTCCAGTTGAAAGGAGCGGGCAAAAACACTTTTGCGGTGGGCAGCAGAATTCTTGTTTACTCTAATCATCAGGTACTATCAAGAGAAATTTTTACTTCCAGGGGTTTTCAGTCGGCAGTGGATTACAGGCAGGTGATTGGATTGGGGAAAAATGCGGTAATTGATTCCGTGAAGATCATCTGGCCAGACAGAACGGTTACCAGGTATGAAAAACCTCTGGTTGACAAACTGAACACGATTGAGCAAAAAAATAAAAGTGAAAATCTTTTTTCAACTGAGTCATTACATGCGTTGCTTCAACCGGTAAAAACTGTAATGCAACCACATAAAGAGGACGACCAGGTTGATTTTTATTATGAGCGCAACATTCCTATGATGTTATCGCGTGAAGGTCCTCATGCAGCTGTTGCAGACGTCAATGGTGATGGCCTCCAGGATTTTTACATTTGTGGGGCAAAAGATCAGCCAGGACAACTATACCTGCAGGACAGCAAAGGAGAATTTATAAAAAATGACCAGCATATTTTTCAGGAATTCGCAGGCTTTGAAGATGTAGCCTGTGTATTTTTCGATGCAGACAAAGACGGTGATATGGATCTTTTCATTGGTTCCGGTGGTAATGTTTTCCGGGTTGGCAGCAGGGAATTACAACACCGTTTATATTTAAATGATGGCAAAGGAAATTTTTCAATCGACTCAACAGCGTTCCCTCCGAATGATATGAATATCTCAGTGGCTGTTGCAAATGATTATGACGGAGATGGCGACATTGACCTTTTTGTTGGAGGCAGGAGTGTTCCATTTGCCTATGGTGTAATGCCGAGAAGTTACATCTATGAAAATGATGGGAAAGGTCATTTCACAGATGTAACAGCAAGAGTGAACCCCGATATTGAGAAAATTGGCATGGTAACCTCTGCAACCTGGACAGATATTACAGGAGATGGTAAAAAAGAACTGGTGATTGCCGGTGAATGGATGTCACCAAGAATTTTCAAATACAATCGTTCAAAATTTGAAGAAATTTCTGATACAGGCCTTAAAGACCTTTACGGATGGTGGCAAACGATTACATCAACTGATGTAAATGGTGACGGAAAAAACGACCTCGTGATCGGGAACATTGGTAATAATTTCTACCTGCATCCGGATAAAACGCGCCCGGTAAAATTATGGATGAATGATTTCGATCATAATGGAACACTGGAATCGTTTCTTACTTATACAGTGAACAATAAAGACATGCCGGTATTTCTAAAACGGGATGTTACCGAGCAGTTTCCTTCACTGAAGAAAGAAAACCTGAAACACAGCGATTATGCCCCTAAAACAGTTTATGAACTTTTCGGAAAAGATGTAATGAGCGAAGCAAAGACTTATCTCTTTAATTATAGCTCCTCAATTGTTGCAATCAATAATGGCAATGGTTCATTTACCATTCAACCACTTCCTGAAAGGACTCAGTTTTCAAGTATGAATGCTATTGCTGGTGTTGATATCAATGGTGATGGTAAAAATGATCTTGTAACAGGTGGTAATCTTTTTATTTTTCCACCACAATTCGGAAGACTCGACGCAAGTTATGGTGATCTGTTGCTCAATAACGGCAAGGGAGCATTTCATTCTCTGTTACCGGCTACGTCGGGGCTTAACATTACCGGAGAAATCAGAGATATTCAGCAAATCCGTACGGTAAATGGTAACTATCTCCTCTTCGTTCGTAATAATGAAACACCATTACTATACAGGATTACACATTAATGAAAAAGAAAGCAAACGATATTTTTAATTCTCTTGGCAACGTTTGCTTGCTATTGTTTGCCTTTTTAATCACCACATGTTCGCCTGCGAAAAAGAAAATTGCTCATCCACTGTTTGAAGTCCTCGATAGCGGGAGGACCGGTTTGGATTTTACAAACAAGCTATCGTACAACCGGGAATTTAATTTATTCAAGTATATCTATTTCTACAATGGAAGCGGCATAGGCGCAGGGGATTTTAATAATGATGGACTGACCGATCTTTTTTTTGGTGCCAATCAGGGCGATGATAAATTATTTCTCAATACTGGTGGCCTGAAATTCCGTGATGTTACAAAAGAAGCCGACATTCCTCAGGACGGAGGATGGTCAACCGGTATATCAGTGGTGGATATCAACAACGATGGATTGCTGGATATTTATGTTTGTCGTGTAGGGCAATATGAAATTCTTCATAGCCGGAACCAGTTGCTTATCAATATGGGAATCGGGAAAGATGGTGTTCCCAGGTTTGTTGATCAGGCAAAACAATATGGACTTGATTTTTCAGGATTCAGTACACAGGCTGCATTCCTTGATTATGATAATGATGGTGACCTCGACATGTTCCTCTTGAATCATTCCGTTCATGAAAACGGAACCTTCCGTCCAAGGAAAGAATTTAATAATACATACCATCCATTGTCAGGTGACCGGATATTCCGCAATGATGGAAATCATTTTACAGATGTAACAAAGGAAACCGGAATTAATAGTACGGCTATTGGCTATGGTTTGGGGATAGCTGTAGCGGATATAAACCTGGATGGTTATCCGGATATATATATCGGAAATGATTTTCATGAAAACGATTATCTCTACATCAACCAGAAAAATGGAACATTCCGGGAAAGTGGTTCAGATATGATGATGCATACCAGCCAGTTTTCCATGGGGGTTGATGTAGCGGACGTGAACAATGATGCATTTCCGGAAATCATTTCCATGGACATGCTTCCTTCCGATCCATATATTCTGAAAAGGTCATTGGGAGAAGATACCTATGATATTTTTCATTTTAAGATCAGTGTTGGCTATATGCACCAGTATACAAGGAATAATTTACAATTCAACAGGGGAGACGGGCTTTTCAGTGAAACAGGTTTGTATAGTGGTGTAGCTGCCACCGACTGGAGCTGGGCACCGTTGTGGATGGATTTTGACAATGATGGACTGAAGGACCTGTTTATTTCTAATGGGATTCCTAAGCGCATGAACGACATTGACTACATCAACTTTGTTTCCAATGGTGAAGTGCAGCAGAAAATCAGGAGCAACAATATGAAGGAGAAAGACATGTCACTCATTGAAAAATTCCCCGAGATCCGTTTGCCGAATAAATTTTTCAGGAATACCGGCAACCTGTCTTTCCATGATGAAGATTCACTTGTACAGGGAAACGTAGCCACATTTTCCAATGGAGCTATCTATGCCGACCTGGATAATGATGGCGACCTGGATGTAGTGGTTAATAATATTGACATGCCTGCACTTGTTTATGAAAACCGGAATGTGCATTCTGATTCAACATCATTACAAATTCATCTGAAAGGCCCGCCAAATAATATCAATGCGGTTGGTGCAAAAGCCATTGTTTATTCAAAGGGGATCACGCATACCTATGAAAAGTTTCCTGCAAGGGGTTTTATGTCGAGCATGGAAATTCCAATTCATATCGGAACAAAAAATATCGCAATTGATTCCATTCTCATCATATGGCCCGACAGGAGTTATAAAACTTTGCATTCACCTTTCAGTAACCGCGACATAACAGTTTCTTACAACACCGGTCTTTCTGAATTTAATTTTGAAAGACTGAGAACAATAGAATCACCTGCTTTCAAAACAAAGGATATTACACAGTCATCAGGTATTGATTTTCTGCATAGGGAGAATCATTTTGTGGAATTCGACCGTGAACCCTTGCAACCCCGCATGTTGTCAACGGAAGGTCCTGCTCTGGCTATTGCAGACATTAATGACGATGGAAGAGAGGATATTTTCCTCGGTAATGCACGAAATGCACCCAGTTCCATTTATCTGCAGGGTACATCAGGAAAATTTATACACACTTCCCAACCCGACCTGGAAATGGATAGTGTTGATGAAGATGTTGCCGCCTGCTGGGTTGATGTAAACAGGGATGGATATATTGATCTCATTGTGGCAAGCGGTGGAAACGAATTTTATGGAAATGATCCACACAATTCACCGCGGGTATATCTCAATAATGGTAAAGCTGATTTTAAAAAGCTTGATCATGCATTTGAAAACCTCTACCTGACAGCATCAACAATAACACCATGTGATTTTAACAACGATGGTTATCAGGATATTTTCATTGGCTCCAACGCAGTACCATGGGAATATGGAAAGGTCCCGCGTTCTTATTTGTTGCAGAATGACGGCTCCGGCCGGTTTAAAGATGTAACAGAGGCAGTGGCACCAGGACTGGCAACAGCAGGTTTTGTTAACCAGGCTTCCTGGTATGACCTTGATGGTGACGGTGACCAGGACCTGCTTCTGGCAATGGATTGGAATAATATTTCAGCATTCATCAACAATAAAGGAAAATTTACATTATTAAAGCTGGCAGATGAAAAAGGATGGTGGAATTTTCTTTTGCCATGTGATGTTGATGGTGATGGTGATGTTGACCTTATTGCGGGAAATCTTGGATTGAACAACAGGTTGAAGGCATCTCTAAACGAACCTGTACAGTTGTATTATAATGACTTTGATGGAAATGGAAAGAAAGAACAGGTGCTTACGTATTATGTGGGTGGGAAAGAAATTCCTTTTGCAAGCAAGGCAGAACTGGAAAAACAGATGCCTGTACTGAAAAAGAAATTTCTTTTGGCAAAAGACTTTGCAAGTTCTTCATTAAAGGAACTTTTCGGTGCTGACGAATTGAAAAATGCAGTCGTGCTGTCGGCTGATTATTTTTCAAATACTGTATTCATTAACGATGGTCATCTTCATTTTACTGCAAAAGCGTTACCATGGAAAGCCCAACTCACTTCTTATCGCTGCGCAACAATAGTTGATGCCAATTCAGATGGAAAACCAGACATTTTTTTAGGAGGAAACTTTTATGAAAATAATATGGAAATGGGACGGTACGATGCTGATTACGGAATGTTATTAATCAATGATGGTAAAGGTGCATTTACCAGTCAAACTGTAAAAAACCTTGAGGTTAAAGGCCAGGTCCGCCACATCGGAAAGATTTTCATCAATCATAAGGAAGCTTACATTCTTGCAAGGAATAATGATAGCTGTGTTATCTTAAGTCAATTTGCTCCAAGGGACCAATTGCCTTAGAATATTTTTATTTCCACTTTTTTTCCGCCTTTGCTTCGCTACGGACGGCAGGCTTTAAAAAACCTTGAGCAAAAATTCCGATACCATAGGGGGTTTGAGTTATCCCTTACAGGTAGTTTGTTTTCCTTTCTACCTTTTTTCTTGAAAAAAAAGGTAGCCAAAAATTCAAGGCGATCCGATGCGGAACAGTCTTTTAGATCGACGCCTCCTCTTACGGATCGCCGGTGGTTACAGTCTTTAAAATGGAAGAGCTTAGGGGTAAAACCCTGCTGCGTGCTATTCGACGCAACGAAAGGTGCTGTATTTTTCGCTGCGATCATTTTTGGTTAATGATTCTTTTAGGAAGCAAAAAATAAGGCACTGAACCAGGCTTTTAGATCGGTCTGTGGGCATTCAGGTAAAAGATACATTTGATGAGATACAAAGGGTCTTTGACTATTGAGCTCAAATGATCTAATAAATTGAGTTCAACTGTTCTAATAAATAAAGTAATTGAAGAGTAAATGAGATGTTCTTTTTACCAAAAAGCCAACGCTTCAAATTATAGAACAGGTCCAGCGCCTTGTTTGTTTGCTCCACTACTTTTTGTTTTACCAACAACCATTCGCAAACAAACACAGCGCCCCCAGAAAACCACCCAAAGCACGCAGCATGCATCTTCCACCTATGGATTCTC
>JBJMLW010000469.1:0-4375 GCA_045805105.1 Flavisolibacter sp.
CTACCTGATGAAGGAACATCAATTTTTTTTCTAGCTTCTTCTTTCGGTATAATCGGTCCGAATGTATCATAAAGAGGATGCTGAACCAATTTTGCAGGGCGGGCTGTAAACTTTCTAAGGTCTGATAAAACTTTTTCACTCATTGTAATGAATCCATCACACGAAGAGAGAAAATATTTTGTAAATGCATTATCACCCGGACGTTTTTCATGAGGTATGACATTGTCGGCGATACAGATGATTTTAGTATGATGATTTCTTTTTACAATCTTAAGAATCGTTCCCAGGGCCGGCCCCATAACCGGTAGCCAGTACCTGACAACAATAAGATCCGGTTTGAGATTTTTTATTTTATATCCTGTGCGCAGCCAGTTTACAGGGTTTACAGAATTGATCCATGTATGAATGACAATTCCTTCCGGCGGAGGATCGGAACTGTATTGCGTTGTACCTGGAAACATGAAACCAGGATATTGTAATGAAAACGAAACAAGTGAGCATTCATTTCCTTCTTTAATGAATTCTCTCGCCAACCTGTGATTGAAAGTTGCAAGACCACCTCTCAGGGGATGTGCAGGGCCTATGATCATGATCTGCATTACAAACCAATTTTGTCTTCAACGAGGTAGGAATTTCTGCCAGGTGCATTCCTTGCAATCAGTTCCGAGATAAATCCGGCAAGGAACAATTGCATACCGATGATGAGTGAAGTGAGCGCGAGATAAAATCCCGGTTTATTGGTCAATGCAAAACCGCTTGGATCTGCAATTTTGGAAATGATGAGAATTAATGTGATCACCAGACCTACAAGAAAAAACATCGTTCCCCATAAACCGAAAAAATGCATGGGCCTTTTGGAAAACTTGCCAACAAAAGTGATCGAAAGAAGATCAAGAAAACCATTTACAAACCGTTCCCACCCAAATTTTGAAATTCCGTATTTCCTCGGCCGGTGCTCAACAATTTTCTCACCTATGTTTTTAAACCCTGCCCATTTAGCCAGCACAGGTATGTAACGGTGCATCTCACCATATACCTCAATACTTTTAACCACTTTCCTGCGGTATGCTTTCAGTCCGCAATTAAAATCATGCAGTTCGATGTGTGACATCCTTCGTGTAACAGCATTGAAAAATTTGGAAGGAATATTTTTAGTCAGCGTATTATCATATCGCACTTTTTTCCACCCGCTCACCAGGTCGTAACCTTGTTGTGTGATCATCCTGTATAATTCAGGAATTTCTTCAGGACTATCCTGCAGGTCAGCATCCATTGTAATCACCACATTTCCCTGGACAGCTCTGAAAGCTTCGTTCAATGCGGCTGATTTTCCATAATTGCGCTGAAACCTGATTCCTTTTACGCGGTTGTCTGAAGCATTAAGTGTTTCAATAACACGCCACGATTGATCTGTACTTCCATCATCAACCATGATCACTTCATAGGAATAACCCTGGTTATTGCAAACTTTATGGATCCAGGCTGCCAGTTCGGGAAGTGATTCTTCCTCATCTTTTAAAGGAATGACTACAGACAGGTCCATAAGTTAGATTACAGGTTTTTCCCTGCGGATGATCAAAGTAACCAACAGGCTTTTTACAAAATCCCAGATCAAACCCAAACCAACACCAAGAATGATATTTCTAACCGTGGTTTCCTGTTTTTCCATCTTGTCCATCTGTTTATCTATTTCCTTTGGATCAACCTTCAGTCTTTCAAAAAATGCACGCGTTCTTTCAAATGAAAGGTCAAATGATTTTTGTGTGAGGTCTTTATCAACAAGGTTGTACAGAATGTAAGTGCCTATGGCCATTATAACAGCAACGACAACATAAGACATAAATGAAAATTGCAAAGCATCCTTAAAACCCAGGTAATTTCCATTTCTTCTCCTCATCTGAATCCCATATACAATCAGGATTACAATCATGTAAGGAATAAATCCAGTAGCAAACTGCGTACTCACAAATGCATTAAGCCCCATAAAATAACTTACATACAAAAGCAATAGCGCAATCGCACTATTTATAAGTCCAACCTTTACACCTTCTTTTACAAAATTTAAAGGTTCTGTTGAATGTGTTGTATTGTAACCTTCCATATTATTCATTCAAAAATACTTTGTCTCTGTTAATAATACCGTAGGGCTTTCCCACGAGTTCCTTACCGGCAAACGGTGAATTCTTTGACTTAGACTGAAATCGAGACACTGTCCATTTTTCTTCGGGACAGAAAAGTGTAAGATTTGCAGCCGCATTATTATTAATGGATACTGCAGGCAGATCCAGGATTCTGCGAGGGTTAATTGATAAAATTTCTACCAGCCTGTCTGTAGACAACCTGGGCATTGCACTTCTAATGGCTGCAAAACATGTTTCAAGTCCTGTCATCCCATAAGTGGCATATTCAAATTCTACTGTTTTATGATCACTGTCATGTGGTAAATGATGAGTGGCAATGCAATCAACCGTGCCGTCCATAACACCTTGGCGTAACGCCTGCTGATCATTATCTGAACGTAGCGGGGGATTTACTTTAAGGTTTGTATCATATCCTGCGAGGTCTTCATCTTTGAATGAAAGATGATATGGTGTTACCGAACATGTAACAGAAAGTCCACGCTGTTTTGCTTCCTTTATAAGTGAAAGTGATTTTGCTGTTGATATGCCGGTAAAATGAATTTTTGAGTTTGTGTATTGTAAAAGCTCAATGTCTCTCGAAATCATTAATTCTTCTGCAATTGATGGCCTGCCCGGTAATCCAAGCTGTGTTGAAACAATACCTTCATTCATCAATCCTGCTGCAGATATGGAACGGTCGTCCGGCAATTGAATAATTGTTTTGTTAATCGCTTTCAGGTACTGGAGGGCTTTTACAAGCAGGCCGGATGATTGAATACTGCACGTACCGTCACTAAAGGCAACAGCACCGCTCTGGTGCATGTCATACATCTCCGCGAGTTCTTTTCCTTCAGCATTTTTTGTAATGGCACCGATAGGAAGAATTTCAACAGGGAGTGAAGTACTACGCTGAATAACATATTCAATCCCCGACTTATTATGCAGAACAGGTTGTGTATTCGGTATGATGCATACCTGTGTATACCCGCCTGTGGCAGCGGCTGCAGCGCCTGTTTGCAGGGTCTCATTGAATTCAAATCCGGGATCGCAGAAATTGGCAAAAATATCCGTCCAGCCGGGTGATACAAACAAACCATTTCTCTCAATTATCCGGTCCGCTTTCCTGGTAATATTTCCGGTTTCCGTGATAATTCCGTTCTGAATAAAAATGTCTGTTTGCTGGTGATGAAAAGGCGAGGAAGGATCAACGATATGCGCTTGCCTTATGAGGATATCCATTAAGTTGCGAAGATAGGAGAAATCCCGAATGGAATCCAGCCATGATTAACTCAAAATTTCCGCCTGACACACTCCAGCAGTAACCCTTGAAACTTGATTTTATTCCGTTAGTTCTTCAACATCAGTCTATACCCAACTCCTGATTCAGTAAGGAGCATTTCAGGTCTGTTCGGATCATCTTCAATTTTCTTTCTTATCTGTGCAATGAAAACACGCAGGTATTGTGACTGGTTGATATAACCTGGTCCCCAGATGGCACGCAAAAGAAACTGGTGGGTCAAGACTTTTCCTTCATTCCTGGCAAGGAGTGCAAGAAGACTATACTCAGTTGTAGTTAGCCTGACCAATTCTCCATTCTTTTTTACACTTCGTGTTGAAAGATCAATTTCAACACCACCGCTTTCGATGATAAGCGAACTATCATCCGAAACGGAGGCCCTCAATGCTGAACGGATCCTTGCCAGTAATTCACCTGTGCGGAAGGGTTTGGACAAATAATCATTGGCACCATTATCCAATGCACGGATGATTCCTTCTTCATGATTCTGAACAGACAGAATGATAATGGGGTTAGTAAACCACTCACGTAATTTTTGTAAAACAGTATGTCCATCGAGGTCCGGTAAACCAATATCAAGGAGAATCAGGTCCGGAGGATGATTCGAAGCACGAATCAACCCTTCCTTAGCTGTGATAGCTTCTGTAACATGATAATGATGGCTTCCCAGTGTGATCTCAAGGAGTTTTCTAATCTGCACCTCATCATCTATTACCAGGATTTCAGCCTTATTCATGATGATTGTTTACAAATATGATATTTCAGCAGGTATCTCGATTGTAAATCGTGATCCGCCGGTTGATACATTTCTCAATTGTACTGACCCCCCGAGTGCTTCAGTAAACCCTTTCACTATGGATAACCCCAACCCGGTACCGCTTGTGCCCGACCCTTTCATCCGGTAAAATCTGTCGAACACAAATGGAATCTCGGAATCTGGAAAACCCGGACCGTTATC
>JBJMLW010000470.1:0-6343 GCA_045805105.1 Flavisolibacter sp.
CAGAATCCAGTATGGCAACTGCATCCTGCTGGTAACCCTGTGTTATATACTGCATGGCCTTAGCCATTCTTTCGGGAGTTTTTAAAAGTCCTTCCCGTTTAGGGTCTTCGCCCAGCAATCCAATTATTTTTTCATAATTCACCATCAGGTCTTTGGTAGCCTGTTCGTCAAAACCCTCTTTTTTGTGATACGCCATACCTGTATATTTTATTGCGTTTTAAGTTGATAAAGTTGTCAATCGTATAAAAATTCACCGGAGACTATCATTACACCGGGTACTCAACAAAATTCCGGGGTGTTTCAAATAAACGAATAAAAAGATCAAAGGTTGGCTCTATATGAGGCCTTAGCAAATCGTGTATTACAATTACAATATTTTCTGCAGTAGGATTCAGGGTTTTAAATTCTTCTGTATCAAGATTCAGGTTCCTGTGGTCAAATTTTTCAAGCACCTTTTCATTAACGAGGTCTGAAAGAACTTTAAGATCCATCACGTATCCTGTAACTGGATCAACCTCCCCTACTACCTTTATTTCCAGTTCATAATTATGACCATGATAATGGGGCAGACTGCATTTTCCGAATGTTGACATATTTTTCTCATCCGACCAGTTCTCACGGTATAAACGATGGGCAGCGTTAAAATGTTCCCGGCGAATAACAGCAACTCTTTTCTTCATACAGGTTCAGCAGTAATGTACAAAAGTAAGGACAACCCGGTTGAATATAATGTAGGTTCGGTGTTGAAGCTTAATTTCGCAGATGCAGTTGCTTTTATGCGCCGCCACCGAATTTGAAATCCGACCTGTGATGGATTGGATGGCAAATGATAACATTCAGAATGTTGATGTGCTGATCACCGGTGTTGGCATGACCGCAGCCACGTATTCCATTACCAAACAGGTTTTGACAAAAAGACCATATTCCATCATTCAGGCCGGAATCGGTGGCTGCCTGAATCGTGAACTTCCTCTGACAAAAGTTGTTCTTGTAGAAAATGAAACTATTGCAGATCTGGGAGTACAGGAAAAAGGAAAATTCAAATCTGTTTTTGACCTGGGTCTTATTAACAGGGAAGAATTTCCATGGACCGGTGGAAGGTTGTCGAATAATCTCCAGTCACTTAAAGAATCCGGCCTTCCTGTTGTAGATGGCATAACAGTAAATGAAATCAGCACGAACCCGGAAAGAATAGAACACTACCGTAAACATAGTGGAGCCAGTGTTGAATCAATGGAAGGAGCTGCCCTGCATTATGTAGCATTAAAGGAAAGAGTTGCATTCCTCCAAATCCGGTCACTATCTAATTTTGCAGGTGAAAGAGACAAAACACAATGGGTGATGGAAATGGCCATATCATCACTGAATATCGAATTGCAAAAGATTATAACAAAATTCCTTAACAGATGAAACTTACATTAGGATTTTCACCATGCCCGAACGATACATTTATTTTCGATGCACTTGTGAATGGTAAAATCGACACCGGTGATCTTGAATTTAATGTTGTACTGGAAGATATACAAACACTTAACCAGTGGGCTTCAGAAGGTAAATTGGATGTTACCAAACTCAGTTTTCCTGCATTGTTTGAAAATGAAACCACTTATAACATGCTTGATGCAGGTGCTGCTATGGGAAAAGGCGTTGGACCATTACTTGTTGCTAAAACAATGGTAAGTGTGCCCGATGTTGTACACAGCAGTATTGCCATACCAGGCATTAATACCACTGCAAATTTTTTATTGAGCTTTGCCTTCCCCATGGCAAAGAATAAAATTCCGCTGCTTTTCTCTGAAATTGAAGATGCTGTGCTGATGGGAAAATTCGACCTGGGTGTGATCATTCATGAAAACCGATTTACCTACCAGCAGAAAGGCCTCATCAAAATCTGCGACCTGGGAAAGATCTGGGAAGACAGGCAACATTCGCCCATTCCACTTGCAGCCATCGCAGCAAAAAAATCAATACCTGTAGAAGTACAGCAAAAGATAAGTGACCTTATCCGGCAAAGTGTCCGGATGTCGCTATCATCTTATCCATCCATTTCAGAATACACCATGCAGCATGCGCAGGCAATGGATGAAAATGTAATGAGACAGCACATACAATTGTATGTCAATAATTTTTCTGTAGAGATGGGTGAAGAAGGGAGGAATGCAGTGGATCAATTGAAAAAAATATATGCATCACTTGGTGATGCAACTCCGAAAGTAATAGATCCGGCTTTGAATTAAACCTTTGATTGAACAATAGCATTTTTAAAAACCTGGAGGCATCGTAGTCTGGCCATCTCATGATCTACTACCGGCCGCGGGTAAGAAGGTGAATACAATTCAGGTACCCATTTCTTTATATATACAAGTTGCGGGTCAAATTTTTTTGTTTGAAGCACGGGATTAAAAATTCTGAAGTAAGGTGCTGCATCGCATCCGCATCCTGCTACCCATTGCCAGTTCCCAACATTAGAAGCCAGTTCATAATCGAGTAATTTCTGTGCAAAATAACTTTCACCCCATCGCCAGTCAATGAGGAGGTGTTTCACCAGGAAACTTGCTGTGATCATTCTCACCCGGTTGTGCATGAAGCCTGTTTCATTCAGTTCACGCATCCCCGCGTCTACGATGGGATATCCTGTTGTACCGGTTGTCCATCGATTGAATTCGGATTTGTTGTTTCGCCAAACAATATTATCATATTGCTTTTTGCAGGATTCAAGAACAAGCCTTGGCTCACGCCATAACATCTGGATAAAGAATTCCCGCCAGATCAGTTCATTTAAAAATGACTGGTTCAAAGACAAAGCCTTTCTGACTATAGTTCGTATGCTGATTGTGCCAAAGCGCAAATGAATTCCTATCCTGCTCGTTCCCTTTACAGCCGGAAAATTTCTTGTCTGGTGATAAATTGAAATAATATTTTCATCTATGATAGGATCTTCAAATGTGATATCCGCTTTTTCAAATCCTATTTCTTTTAATGAAGGGATGGTACATGGAGTTCCGCGTACAAAATTCAAAGGAATGGATAAATAAGAAGGCTTTACCTCCATTTCACTGATCCGCGACATCCATTTCCTGGCATAAGGTGTAAAGATTGAATAGCATGTGCCATCATCTTTTAGAATTTCATCTTTTTCAAAAATTACATGATCCTTGTAAGATTTAAATCCAACTTCTTTCGACAATAAGTATCTTTTAATCTGATCATCACGTTGTACAGCATACGGTTTGTAGTCGTTATTAGTGAAAACGGTGTGGATATTATTTTCCTCTACCAGCTTTTTGAAAATTTCAATAGGATATCCGTTATATACCAGCAGCCCACTGCCAATTTTTTCCAGCTCTTCGTGTAGAATAGAAATACGATGGTGAATAAACGCAACCCGTTTGTCGTATCTGTCATTCAGTTCATCCAGGATATTCTTATCGAATATAAAAACAGGCAAAACCGGCTTACCACTTTTCAGAGCATTAAAAAGACCGGAATTGTCCTCCAGCCTGAGGTCCCTGCGAAACCAGAAGATATTGATAGAAGGCACACCCCAACAACAGTTTCAAGAGCCAAAAGTTGCCTGAATGCCTTTAAAAATTGAAGAGATATTTCCTGATGAAAACTTTTTATCCCGAAAACTTTCAACCCACCTGATACCTGCAATGGCATTGGTAAGAAAAACTTCATCAGCATTCAAAAGCTCATCCGATGTTATTTCTCCCTGATGAATCCGGTAATCTGAATCTTTTAATTTTTCAATTACTATTCTTCTCATCACGCCATTTACACAACCTTCACTTAATGCCGGCGTGAATACCTCGCTATTCCGGATTAAAAACAAATTGGCCCGGGAAGTATCACAGATTCTCCCGGAAGTATTTAGAACAATGGCATCATCCATCATATTTTCACGGGCATAATTGCCTGCAAGAATATAAATGAGAAAGCTGGATGATTTTATATTGGCAAGAGCATCCATTGGCTTCCTGGCAAAAGGAAAAACATCAACCGTCATACCTTTTCCAGTCCATTTTAATTCCTCCGCTGCGATTGGCTTGGCTTCGATTGAATAAGATGATCCTGATTCATCATCCCTCGAAACAGCGAGTCGTACACGTGCACTTCCGGCACATTTGTTTGCATCACACAATTGCAGTATTTCCGTCAAAAGTTTTTCTTGATTGAGCTGGTAGGAGTTTATCTGTAGCAACTTCAGACTGGAAAAAAGTCTTTCAAAATGATAGGTCTCGAGCGGAATCTTTCCATCCTTAACGCGTATAGTTTCAAAAACACCATCACCCCATTTATAACTCCGGTTGGAAACTGAAAGTACTGGTGTTTCAGCAGCAAACATTTTACCATTGAAGCAAATGAAAGACATGAGCAAAATTACGTGGGATAGTTCGGAGGATCAGTCAACAAGGTTGTTCTTCACCGCAAAGAAAACAAGACCTGCAGTATTCTTGCTGCCAAAGCGTTCCATCAGGCGATCTTTAATGGCTTCTACGGTACGCGGACTGATATCCATTTTTTGTGCGATCTCCTGTGCGGTGAACTCCATACAGATAAACCGTAGTACATCCCGTTCCCGGTCCGTTAAGGTAATCTCACTGTTCAGAGAAGGAATAACTTTTTGTTTGGCGTGTGATTTTTTCAGCAGAATGCGGTTCACAAAATTGTTCAGGTAATAACCCTTTTCGTGAACATCCATGATCGCGCGGCGAATTTCCTGCGGTTCTGCATTTTTAAGGAGATATCCGTTCGCACCATTTTCCATCATGTGCGATACGAATCGTTCATCTTCATACATGCTGAGAACAAGAATATGAATGTTCGGGTATTGCTTACTTAAGATCTTGGTGGCTTCAATTCCATCCTTGCCTGGCATACGAAGATCCATAAGAATTACATCAGGTTCTGATGTGGCTACACCTTCAAGGAGCTGATCGCCATTCTCTGCCTCCAGTACGAATTTAATATTTGTAAAAGGCCGCAGAGAAAGTATGACACCCTTTCGAAATATTTTATGATCATCGGCTATTGCTACTTTAATTACGTCCATATACACAAATCAGGATGATAAAATTAGGATGAAATGGCTAACGTTTCGTACTGATCGTCCCTTGGAATCTCAACTGTAATTTTATAATAAGTCTGCGATGCGTCCTTCTCAAAAAGAATATTTCCATGTGCTACCCGTAACCTGCTGCTGATATTTTTTAATCCAAGTCCCACATTACTTTTATTCAGCTTTTCAAAATCTGTTTGTACAATTCCTCTTCCGTCATGATGAACTCTTAACAGGAAAGAACCGTTATGATTATTCTGCGTCAGGTGGATAAAACTTGAATTGCTATGTTTCAGAATATTATTAATCAATTCCTGCACCACGCGGAATACAATCAGTTCTTTTTCCGGTTTCAGCCGATCCTTATACTCATGAAAACGGCTACTGGCATTAATCGTGCCTGAACCGCTGATTTTCTGGAAAAGATCGTTAACAGCTGATTCCAGGCCAAAGTTCTTCAATGTCGGCGGCATCAGGCTATGACTGATATTCCGGATCAACTGTATGGTATCGTCGAGGATCTGGCGCGCCTGGAAAATTGATTGCAGCTGCGTTGCCTTGTCCTGGTTTACCAGGTTTTCATTCAGGTACAAACGTGCAGTGGCAAGTAACGGTCCGGCATCATCGTGCAGGTCTGCTGCCAGTCGTTGCCTTTCTTCGTCCTGAAGGCGTATGGAAGCATTTAAAAGTATTTTCTGCTGCTCCTGTTCCATCTGTTGGAGACGAAGCTGATAACGGATAACTTTTCTTTGATGGAAGATGATAAAAAGTATGAGCCCTATCGTCAAAACAAGCATCCCAAGGGTAACCAGAAAAAGTACCAATGAAATTGATTGGTTAGATGCTTGTAATAAAAACATAAAATAATAATAGAATTAATTAAGAGAAGGGCGCAATGAGTTTTGAATTGGTTTTTTAAATTTTTTTGTATACAAGGATATGCCAATCGAGAAAAAAATGTTTTTAATTATATAAAATACATATGTCAAAAACCAATAGTCACTTAATATATTATAATGTGCTTGATTAGTAAAAATGTAAATAAAAAAGGATCCGCCTAAATAAATCATTATCCCCATTGCAATCCAGAAGTGATATCTATTATAGATGAAACTATCTTCCATAATATTCATTTGTTCATATAAATAATAAAAACAATAGAGAAAGATAATTATGCATTCAACTCCTATCGGAACTGCATCAATTCTTTGAAGTTTGCCTGTTTCATAATTAAATGCAACAATAGCTAAGAAGAGTATGCTTAATAATAAAATTATTTTA
>JBJMLW010000471.1:0-7041 GCA_045805105.1 Flavisolibacter sp.
ACCGCCTTAACATCCTTTGGTTTGTATTTCCTGTTATGAGTTACATCAACCAATTTTCCTTTTTCCACTTTATACTGGTCCGTAAATCCGGATTCCTCCAGCTTTTTCAGACATTTTTCCATTTCAGTCATTTCTGTAAAGCGGTCATTAGCCTGCTCATATTCAAAAGTCCTTTTGTCTTTTTCGTTGCCTGTTTGGTTGATGTGTTCCATAACCTGTTTATTGATTATATGCAGAGATTATGCCCAAGTTGTGATCGTATTGCTCACCTGTTTGTGGAAAGTGGCATATAATTTTCATCATTTTCTAAAATTCAAATTATGGCAGATAATAAAGATTCAAGAGATGGGCGTGACCGTTCACGCGTTTCAGCTTCGGATGACTACGAATTGCAGTATATGGCTGAGAAACTCAATGTATCAACCGAAGAAGTGCGTAAAGCAATTGAGCGTGTGGGGAACGACCGTCAGAAGGTTGAAGAATTCCTTAAAGGAAACCGTTAAAGTCAGCCCCGCGAGGGGCTGTTTTACTATACATCATGAAAAAATTTTTCAGACATAATGGACTATCCATAGTCTTTTTTGTTTTATTCATTCTGACACTCATTGGACAATCTGTTACAGGTTTAAAACAATATAACAACGAACTGAAAGAACATGCTGATCAACCGGTGTCATATGTTGATTACCTGACTACAGGTCATTTTTTTGAAGCAACATTTGAAAACTGGGAAAGCGAATTTTTGCAGATGGCACTTTTTGTTCTTCTCACCATGCATCTTTACCAGAAAGGTTCTTCTGAATCCAAAGACCCGGACAAAAAAGAAGAAGTAGACAAAGAACCGGATCCGAAAAAAAAAGATGTTCCCTGGCCTGTGAAAAAAGGTGGTATTATTCTTTCCATTTATAAATATTCTCTTGGCTATAGTTTGTTTCTTTTATTTATTCTCTCATTCGTACTACACTGGTACGGAAGCCTGCTTCACTACAACAAACAACAAATGCTAAAGCATGAGCCTACTGAAACTGCTTTACAGTATATTGGTAATTCGAGATTAT
This sequence comes from Flavisolibacter sp., assembly GCA_045805105.1. Taxonomy (GTDB): domain Bacteria; phylum Bacteroidota; class Bacteroidia; order Chitinophagales; family Chitinophagaceae; genus Flavisolibacter. Next base: position 1,059 of record JBJMLW010000471.1, read on the forward strand.
GGTTTGAATCTCTTGAAAACTGGCAAAGCGAATTTCTTTCTGTTTTTGCTATTGTTATTCTTTCCATTTATTTCCGCCAGAAAGGATCATCGCAGTCTAAGGCGGTGGATGCGGCGAATAGTGACACAGGCGGGTGATGAATATTCCTGCCTGCGGCAGACGGAATATCGAATATCGAATATCAAATAACGAATATCGAATAACGAATTGATCAATACTTTAGTGGCTCTTAGAAAAGTAAGGTAGCTCAGCAATACCTTGAGAATTGAAAATTGTATATTGATTATTCCTAGAGGTACGCCTGGCATATGGATCTTCTTCATTTGGAATTACCTTGATCGGGGGAATAAGTGACTTCATCGAAAATACCTGGCATTCAGACTAACAATTTTACTGGTTTGGTGCAATCGATCTACTTTTGGTTCACAGTCGTTCGATATCCTATAACCGATAAAACTGCCACGGTCGCAATCAAATTATCTGAAAAAACCACTAACGTTCGACAAAATTATTGCCCCGCATTTGCGGGGCTTTTATATTCTTGCGCAGATATGATCAATGTTCAATAATGAATGCTCAATTTTCAATGTTAAATGGCTTCGTAGTATTCCTGATAGCAAAAGGATTTGAAAATTCATGACTGCCGGCACGCAAGAACAATGATAGTATTAACCCCTCATTCCTTCTTCTATTTTTCTTTGTTCTATTATTCCTACGCTCCTTTCATCAACTTTTAAGCTGCTCATACTTCCGAAGGATTACATTTGCGCTAATAAAAATAAGTCATGGTAAGAATTTTTCTGACAGCACTCTGGGTGGCCGTTTCATTTGTATCCTTTGCACAAAATCCATCGGGTAGCCAAAAGGTTTACCAGGCAACCGCCGAAAAGGTAAATGACCTGGTACATACAAAACTTGATGCAAAATTCGACTACTCTAAATCCCAGCTCAATGGGAAAGTATGGATTACACTTAAACCGCACTTCTATCCAACCGATTCATTAGTACTCGATGCAAAGGGAATGGATATTCATGAAGTGGCCCTCGTAAGAAATGGAAAAAATAACCGGCTTATTTATGTTTATGATGGTATGCTGCTCCGTATCCGGCTTGATAGAACATACAGGAACCAGGAACAGTATACAGTTTACATAGATTATACTGCCAAACCTGATGAATATACAGGAAAGGGAAGTGCAGCTATTACGGATGCGAAAGGTTTGTATTTTATAAATCCGCGTGGGGAAGATAAGGACAAGCCAACACAGATCTGGACACAGGGTGAAACCGAAGCTACATCGGTGTGGGTTCCTACTATAGACAAACCCAACCAGAAAACAACAGACGAAATACTGATGACCGTTCCTTCGAAGTATGTTACTCTGAGTAATGGCAAGCTTGTAAGTCAGAAAAAAAATGCTGATGGTACCAGAACAGATTACTGGAAAATGGATCTTCCACATTCTCCTTACCTGTTTTTTATGGGTGTTGGTGATTATGCTGTGATCAGGGATAAATACAAAGACAAAGAAGTAAGTTATTATGTAGAGAAAGAATATGCACCCGTGGCACGCCGCATTTTTGGTAATACCCCGGATATGATTGCACTGTTTTCAAAGCTTACAGGTGTTGATTATCCCTGGGCCAAATATGCACAGATCGTGGGACGGGATTATGTGAGTGGTGCAATGGAAAATACTACAGCCACACTTCACCAGGAATCTGCCCAGCAGGATGCCCGTGAATTGGCAGATGGCAACAGGTGGGAAACTGTAATTTCTCATGAATTATTTCATCAATGGTTTGGTGATTATGTTACAACAGAAAGCTGGAGTAATATTTCCCTCAACGAATCCTTTGCAACTATTGGCTCACAGCTTTGGAATGAATTCCATTATGGTAAGGATGCCGGTGATGCAGAACGTTATGGATCTATTCAGCAGTACATCGCCAGCCACAGTGAGAATAAAGATCTGATCAGGTTTTATTATAACGACAAGGAAGATGTTTTTGATGCAGTGAGCTATAATAAAGGAGGTGGTATTCTCCAGATGCTTCGCAATTTTGTGGGAGACAGTGCATTTTTTAAATCACTAAATCTTTATCTCAATACTAATAAATTCAAATCTGCTGAAGCACATAACCTTCGCCTTGCATTTGAAGAAGTTACCGGTAAAGACCTTAACTGGTTCTTTAACCAGTGGTACTTTGGAAGTGGTCATCCCAATCTGAATATTACATATGGTTACAATAACAATTCTAAAGAAGCCACTGTTGTTGTAGAACAGAATACGGATAAAATATGGACACTACCTGTGAAGATTGATATATGGCAGGGAAATAATGTTGAAACACACCAGGTGTGGGTGAAAAATAAAAAAGATACATTCAGTTTTCCTTCTGCTTCAAAACCTAACCTGATCAATTTTGATGCAGATAAAATTCTTGTAGCACAAAAAACCGAAAACAAAACAATTGAAGAATACCAGTTCCAGCAGCAACATGCTAAAAATTATGTTGATCGCAGAGAAGCAATAGATGCTGCAAATAAAAACCAGGGTAAATCTCCCGTTGCAGCAGCCATACTTTTGCAGGGTATGCGTGATCCTTTCGCTCCTTTGAGGGCACTGGCAGCTACAAGTGTTGACATCAGTAACGATGATGTAAAAACTTCAGCCGCACCTGTTTTATTACAGCTTGCACAGAATGATCCAAAAAGAACTGTAAAAGCGGCTGCAATTGCCAAACTTGGAAATTATAAATCGGAACAATATGTTTCCCTGTTCCGCAATGCAGTGAATGATTCTTCCTATTCGGTTGCAGGTAATGCACTGGAAGCGTTGAATAAGATTGACACTGCAGCGGCATTTATGGAAGCGTCACGATTATCAAAAATGCCTTCTAAAGGAAAACTTGCAGGTTCTATCAAGGCAGTGATGTCATCAAAGTCAGGATCTGATGTTGTAAAAGATTTTATTAACCTTCCGTTCGGTCAATCAAAGTTCCAGGCACTTGATGGTCTGTTTGAGTTTCTTGAAACAACCAATTCCATTGACGATCTGAAGAGAGGCGTTGATGCAATAATTGCGTTTGAAAGCCAGTTACCTGAAAGCTTACGCGATCAGGTTGTACCTGCACTCAATAATGCATTGAAAGAAATTCAAAAAGAAAAAGCAGCGAACGGGCAGAAAGACCAGGCTGATTATATAGAGAGTAAGCTGTCGAAGGAGAAGGGCTTTTAAGTGGGCGATGGACCATGGACGATAGACCATAGACCATGGACGATAGACGATAGACCATGGTCTATCGTCCTTATTAATAGAATGAAATTCCTCATCATTTTTCTGATCATTGCCATTTTTGTTGCACGGGTGTACAACAGGAATGAGAGAGATTGATTATTTATATACAATCAGGTCCGGAGTTCCATCCGGGTCATTCTTTGCAGTTGTTGAATAATGCAAGGCAGAACCTTCCAGTAATAATAACCCGGCAACGTGCGGTGCTGCCATTGAGGTGCCACTCATTTTTGCATAGAGACCATCTTTATATGTTGAAAGAATTCTCACCCCTGGTGCTGCATAGTCTACTACATCATTTCCATAATTGGAAAACCCTGCAAAATTATCAAGACTGTCAACTGCAGAAACCGTATAAACGTTTTTAGCATTTACACGACCCGGAGAAAACAGGTTTGAAGATTTCGAATCATTTCCGGCTGCGATCGTAATATAAATTCCCTTTGCAGCTGTAACCTTAACCTGCTGGTCAAGTGTTTCTGAAACCTGGTCTTCTCCAATACTCATGTTTACCACATCACCTGCCTTAGCATTGGCATTGACATATGAAAGTGCTTCGATGATAGAAGAAAGGCTCCCGGTTCCATCTTTATCCAATACACGAAGTGAAACAAGTGTAGCACCGGATGCAACACCCAGTACACCAATAGAATTATTCTTTGCCCCGATAATTCCGGCTACATGCGTACCATGGCCATTTTCATCATCTGCTGAAGTTTGTCCACTGATAAAACTTTTACTCCTTGCCACATCAACTGTAAGATCCGGATGATCGAAGTCGATACCGGTATCGACAATCCATGCAGTTTTTCCTATGCCATTACCATATCCAACCTTATTGACGTTCCACGTAATGAGAGTAGGTGCTACCACAGTAAAGCAGGTACTCAAAGCTACAAACCTGTCGGGTTCCACCGTCTTGATCGCAGGATCTGCTGAAAGAGCCTCGGCTTCGGGTTCTGTCAGCCGCGCTACAAAACCGGAAAGTTCGCCGGTAAAAGCAGATTGCATAGCAGAAGAACTAATGTTGTTTTCCTGCAGCACATCTCTTGAACGACGAGTTATCTGCGTGGAAGCAGCACTGGTTGTTTCAACACCTGTTTTATATGAAATTATATACTGTCCGGGTATCACATCACCGTCGTGCAGAGAACGTGTTATTGCACAATTATCTTCGGTTGCAGAAGCTGATGTATCTTCTTTTTTACAACCTGAGAACAATAAAACAGAAATGGTGATAAGGAAGAATCTGGATACTTGCATAGGAAATGGTTGTCCCATTAACGCATGTAATGTGCCTTAAATGTTGTTATGAAGTTGGTTTAACAGGTTGTTATGTTAAGAGAGAGAGGACCATGGACCTTAGACGATGGACCATAGACGATGGAGAGATTTTTTACAAACGGTGTTGATCATAATAATTGGGCGGAATCATTTTCTTCAAAGTCTGATATTGTTTTTCTGAAAGCGGTAAGTCTTTTATGGATTGCAGTGCCTGGTTAAGGTGCTCTTTCGTGCGCATGCCAATGATAGCCGAGATTACAGCAGGGTGCTGAAGAACAAACCCTGTTGCCAATGATTCAGGAGTATATTCAGATGAAAGAGTTTGTAATGCAGATGATACGGAACCGACAGATCCTTCAGAATGTCCCAGGTATTCTTTAGATGGTTTACCAATAAGCACGCCTTGCGCGAGACTACCTCTTGCAAGGACACCAACTTTATTTTTTTGTAGTAATGGAAGGCAATTTTCCTCCGGCCTTCGGTCGAGCAGGCTGTATTGCATCATGACGCTTGTGAGTTGGGATAGTTTCAACCATCTGTCAATTACATTCGGACGGATGGACGAGATGCCATAGAACCGGATCTTTCCCTGCTGTACAAACGATTCAAATGTTCCGATGATTTCTTCGATAGGATCTTCCATAGTTCCACCATGTAACTGGTATAAATCGATATAATCTGTACCAAGGCGTTGCAGGCTTTTTTCAACTGTTGTTTTCAGGTATTGGGGAGATGCATTCCATCGCCATGAGGTACCATCGTCATTCCACTGGTTGCCACCTTTCGTGGCAATGATCACATCTTTTCTTTTTTTTCCGATTGCTTTTCCTACAAGAATTTCATTTTCACCTTTGTTGTACAGGTCTGCCGTATCAAAAAAATTGATACCCTTTTCAATTGCATCATTAACCAGGATTTCAGAAGCTGGTTCCTGTTTCAGCGACATGCAGCCAAACCCAATACGGCTGATGTTGAGTGTTGATTTTCCAAGTTGCGAATATTCCATTGGTTAATGAAATTATGAAATCGGGAATAAGAACAGTGAGCTTATCAATTTGATTTTGCAGGAAGGAAGTCCCCCCCTATTTTTGCGCCGGAGAGATGGCAGAGCGGTCGAATGCGGCGGTCTTGAAAACCGTTGACTGTCAAAGGTCCGGGGGTTCGAATCCCTCTCTCTCCGCACGAAGGCACATCAAAAAATATCAAATCCCTGCAAACTCAGTGTTTGCGGGGATTTTCATTTCAGGAACATCTTCAAATCATTCAATTTTTCTCAATCCTGAGGGTCTCAATCCAGATCTGAGATTTGATTTTTTCTGAAATGCTTACCTGTAGCGGCTTTTAGTGAAAGGTTCAAGACCCTAAAAGTCTATACCTTAAATTTATCCCTCAAGTGAAAG
>JBJMLW010000472.1:0-2169 GCA_045805105.1 Flavisolibacter sp.
ATCAGCCGGATTTAAATTTTGACAATCCCGCTGTACAGGAAGAAATCTTCCGCATCATTGATTTCTGGTGCGCAAAAGGTGTTGATGGATTCAGGCTTGATGCCATCCCCTATCTTTTTGAACGCGAAGGAACCAATGGTGAAAATCTTCCTGAAACACATGCTTATCTTAAACGCCTTCGCAAATTCATAGATGAAAAATATCCTGGTAAAGCATTCCTTGCGGAAGCTAATATGTGGCCGGAGGATTCCGCATCCTATTTTGGAAATGGTGATGAATGTCATATGAATTATCATTTCCCTGTGATGCCGAGGATGTTCATGGCATTGCAACAGGAAGACAGGTATCCCATCACAGATATCTTCGACCAGACACCGGACATTCCGGAAAATTGCCAGTGGGCCATCTTTTTAAGAAACCATGATGAGCTGACACTGGAAATGGTTACGGATGAAGAAAGAGATTTCATGTATAAAGTTTATGCGAAAGACCCAAAAGCAAGGATCAATCTTGGTATCCGCCACAGGCTTGCACCACTGATGGAAAACAGCCGCAGTAAAATGGAACTGATGAACTCTCTTTTGTTTTCACTTCCCGGAACACCTGTTATTTATTATGGTGATGAAATAGGGATGGGTGATAATTTTTATCTCGGTGACCGCGACGGTGTACGAACTCCAATGCAATGGTCTCCTGACAGGAATGCAGGTTTCTCGGAAGCAAATCCGCAGCAGTTGTACTTACCGGTGATCCTTGATCCGGAATATCATTATGAAGCAGTGAATGTGGAAATGCAACGGCGTAATACTTCATCATTATTCTGGTTTATGAAGCGCATGATCAATATGCGCCGCCACTACAAAGCTTTCAGCAGGGGAAAGATGGAATTTATACAGGTAGATAATCCAAAAATTCTGGCTTTCACCCGAACATTTGAAGATGAAACCATACTGGTGATCAGCAACCTTTCCAAATATGCACAGCCAGCGCAAATAGACCTCCAGGAATTTACAGGTTTCCTGCCTGTTGAATTGTTCAGCAGAAATCCTTTCCCAGCTGTAAAAAATAAAACACCTTACCTTTTTACACTTGGCCCACATTCGTTTCAATGGTTCCTGCTTCAGAAAATTCATACGGGCACAAACGGCATGGATCAATTAAGCCGCATCAGTTTGTCTGAATGGGAAGAAATATCACAGGGAGAAAATATTTTCTTCCTGCAGGAAAAAATTCTTCCGGGATTTCTTTCGAAAGTGAAATGGTTTAAAGGGAAGAAAAGAAAAATCTATAGCATTACCATTAATATCGCCTTGCAATTTTCTTCTGAATGGAAAGGTAATTTATGGTTTGTTGAAGTATCATATGAGAGTGGCTTATCAGAAACTTACCAGTTAATTGTAACATTTGTCTCGGGAAGCGAAGCCCGAACGCTGTTTACTGAACATCCCGAAGCAATTTTAGCTCAAATGAACCTCGGAGAAAGCGAAGGTTATTTGTGTGATGCATTTTATACATCGAAGTATCATGCTTTTCTGATAACAGGAATTTCTGAAACTGTTTTAAATAATGATGCATCACCCTATGTTTTTAATTTTAAAAACGAAGTGACTTTAGCAGGTGACAATAAAAGTTCCTTAGTAAGAATGCACCCGGGTGATGAAAACAATACTTCTCTCGCCATCGGCAACAGGTTTTTTCTGAAGATGTACAGGAAAGTGGAACGTACCATTCATCCTGATGTTGAACTCAGCGAATACCTTTCTGAAAAAGCAGGGTTTAAAAATGTACCGGCATTTCTTGGAACTATTGAACTTAAAGATGGCAATGATCGCGTGAAACTTGGAATGATGCAGGCGTTAATAGAAAATCATGGTGATGGCCATACCTATATGACAGAGCGTTTAAATAATTATATAGAACGGATTATGGTTGCGGACAGGTCATCGGTGAATCTCATAGATAAAATGGGTACCATTACCGAACATGTTTCATTTGAAGAACTTCCTGCTGAATTGCAAAACCTGATCGGCGCAAGAACTGCAGAAGAGGCAAGTTTAATAGGAAAACGTACTGCTGAAATGCACCTGCTGCTTGCTTCAGAAAAGACAAACAGGGATTTTGCTCCGGAGGAATATTCGCTTCATTACCAGAGATCACTATTTTCCTCTA
>JBJMLW010000473.1:0-8515 GCA_045805105.1 Flavisolibacter sp.
GATGCACTTTTTTTATACAGATATGTGCTCACCAATTGATTTGCTAATCAGTCAGATCAATTGATGATTTGCCGGTATATTTAAAATTTTAAATCAATAAAGGAACATGAAGTGGAAACAGGGGCACATAAAACCATATACCAATGAAAAGCTATCGTGGTATCATGAAGTAAACCGGTGAAAAAAAACCTGTTTCATTTTATAAAATCAAAAAAGGATTGTCTTCGCCAAATTCACCCTTATTCTTTCTGCCACTTAATTTGCTTTTGAGCCAGCGAAACATTTTGCTAATCATACTCGTTGGTTTTATATGTGACCGATTGGGTTTCTTCCCAGAGGGTGGATCGGATACAAGAACAAGGCCAAAAGGTGTGTTAACTTAGGAAACAGTGCGGTTGTTTTCAAGTTACGACAAAAAAACTAATATGATCGACAGATTTTAGAAAATTTTCACAAAGGAAACTGTGCCCCGAGCATGTATATGAGTTGTCCGGAAAACCACTGCTGATGGCCGCGCCCGCCTGCAATCAGAATATCCATATAATTCGCATAGGCACCTTTAAAGGTTCCTGTAACGAAAACATACTTCAGGAAATTAAAACGTACGCCGGTTTCTATCCCTGTAACAAAGCCGCTGATGTGATATTTATCATCGCGGTGATTGCCCATGATCGTTGTATTGGTTTTAGGGTTTACGAGGCCGAGTCCGGCTTTTACAATCGCATCAAGTTTAACCTTCTGCTTTCTGTCAGAAGCCAGCGGGATCCATTTCACCACATTAACCATTCCATAGTTACCACCATCTGAATGTTCGAGCTGTACAAATTCCGGAGTCAGTAATGTGTCCTGATCGAAGTGATGGCCCTCAATTGATCCTCTGAGATGAACGACCTGTCCCATCTGCAAAAAGTATTTAATGTGGTCATACTGGTATTCCAGGCCGAAGTTCTTTTTATTAAAATAGTATCCTATGTTATATGAAAATTGCGGAGCAGTGTGAAACTTTAAACCACCTTCATCTTTTGCTTTTGCATTGAAAAGTGTAAAATCAAATGACGGTCCACCGTCGCGATGCAGATGGATATCGCTGTTAGTATAAAAAATCCGGTGCGATCCGAATGCCATGTATAAAGTTCCATTTTTCATTTGGGTGGATTGTGCGCATACGATAGAAAATCCTGCTAATAACACGATCGCGCAACTCAAGATTTTTTTCATAATTATTCTCTGTACTTATTTTGATTTCAATTGATTAAATACTCAAAATTAATGTCAATAAGAATTCAATGATGGATCAGGTTATGGGATTTAATGAAAAAGCCCCATCTGTTGATGAGGCTTTTTTTTATAAATACATGTATCATTTCAATCCCCTGTCTGAACAAATTCCTTCGGCCAGGGTGAAAGTTCCTAATAATCCATACCACCCATTCCGCCAGGCATTCCAGCCGGAGCTGATGCAGTTTTGGGTTCTGGTTTATCAGCAACAACACATTCTGTTGTAAGCAACATACCGGCAATGGAAGCTGCATTTTCAAGTGCAATGCGGGTAACCTTGGTTGGGTCTATAACACCGGCACCAATGAGGTTTTCATATTGCTCTGTGCGTGCATTAAAACCAAAATCTCCCTTGCCTTCTTTAACCTTGTTTACTACTACACTTCCTTCGATACCGCAGTTCTCAACAATCTGGCGAAGTGGCTCTTCAAGTGAACGGCGAACAATCTGAACACCGGTAGCTTCATCAGCATTTAATGTATCAATTTTATTGAGGGCATCTATCGCACGAACATAAGCAACACCACCACCAGGAACGATACCTTCTTCAACTGCTGCTCTTGTAGCATGAAGGGCATCGTCTACCCGGTCTTTCTTTTCTTTCATTTCAACTTCAGTTGCAGCACCCACATTCAGAACGGCTACACCACCGCTGAGTTTAGCAAGGCGCTCCTGCAGTTTTTCACGGTCGTAATCAGAAGTTGTATTTTCAATCTGGGATTTAATCTGGTTGATTCTGGCTGTGATACCATCTTTTTCACCTTTACCGCCAACAACAGTAGTATTGTCTTTATCAATAACAACCCTTTCAGCTTTACCAAGATAGCTCAGGTCTGCATTTTCCAATTTATAACCCTGCTCTTCAGAGATCACGATACCTTTTGTAAGAATCGCAATGTCCTGAAGCATTTCTTTCCTTCTATCGCCAAACCCGGGAGCTTTTACTGCAGCAACTTTAAGTGTGCCGCGAAGTTTATTTACAACCAGGGTAGCAAGTGCTTCGCCTTCCAGATCTTCAGAAATGATCAGTAAAGGTGCACCTTGCTGTGCTACCTTTTCAAGAATGTGAAGGATGTCCTTCATGCTGCTGACCTTTTTGTCGTAGATCAGGATGTAAGGATTATCAAGCTCGGCTTCCATTTTCTCACTGTTGGTTACGAAATAAGGAGAAATGTAACCGCGGTCGAATTGCATACCTTCCACTACATCAACTGTAGTTTCAATTCCTTTTGCTTCTTCTATCGTGATCACACCGTCTTTGGAAACTTTTTCCATAGCCTGTGCGATCAGCTTTCCGATCTCACTATCGTTATTGGCTGAGATCGTTGCTACCTGCTCAATTTTTTTATTATCGTTACCAACAGTCTGGGATTGCGAACGAAGATTTTCAACAACAGCTTTTACAGCCTTTTCAATGCCTCTTTTCAGGTCCATCGGATTGGCTCCTGCAGCAACATTTTTCAGGCCTTCAGTAATGATCGACTGAGCCAGAACAGTGGCTGTGGTAGTACCATCTCCCGCAACATCAGCGGTTTTGCTGGCTACTTCCTTTACCATCTGGGCACCCATATTCTCAATTGCATCTTCCAGTTCAATTTCTTTTGCAACGGTTACACCATCTTTTGTAACAGAAGGTGCTCCGAATTTTTTCTCGATAACCACATTACGTCCTTTTGGACCAAGGGTTACTTTTACGGCGTTTGCCAGAACGTCCACGCCTTTTTTCATTTTATTACGGGCATCAGTTTCGAAAAACAGTTGTTTAGCCATAACTATTGTTTGTTTTTATTTTATTAATTAAAAAGCTTCGCGATGTGCGCTACGAGCTGCGGGACATTTACCCGTAGCTCATGGCTCATAGCTTGCAGCTATACTATCGCAAGGATGTCGCTTTCTCTCATAATGAGGAAATCTTCACCTTCAACAGAAATCTCTGTTCCTGCGTATTTACCATATAAAACAGTATCGCCTTCTTTTACAGTAACAGGCTCGTCTTTTTTACCAGGACCTGCAGCGATTACCGTTCCACGCTGTGGTTTTTCTTTAGCTGTATCAGGTATAATAATACCACCGGCAGTTTTTTCTTCTGCTGCAGCCGGTCTAACGATCACTCTGTCATGTAGAGGGGTAACACTTACTTTGTTAGCCATACTTTATCAATTTTTGGTTTAAATGAAGTTGATGTAAATCCAGAATCCACCTGCAGACATTCCGGAAGGAATGATGGGTGGGGTGCGCAAAGGTAGGCTAATTGTGTGCCATCAGGTCAGAAACGGAAAAAATTACAGGTTTCAGGCAGACTCTCCTTAAATGAAACTGCAATATGAACATTTTGTCACATAACTTATGATGATTTAAAATGATTTCATCTTTAAAGGAACTATCAGGATTATATTTTATGTCATTTCATCCGACAAAATTTCCGTTTTATCAATTAATTCTGATTCTCATTGCAGCATTTTAGATATTTGTATGCTCAGGTATTCCGAACCGGATGTTCATGAAAAGATTTCTACCAGCTATCTGCTTATTATTACAGGGTTTTATGCTCAATGCACAAACCGTATGTACTACTCCCGGGCAAAATCCTGGTACTGCTTTTCCGGTTTGTGGAACAGGAACTTTTTCCCAGGCAAGTGTTCCGATATGCGGCGGTACAAGAGTTCCTTCACCAACATGTAACACATATCCCTTAACAGATGTAAATCCTTTCTGGTATAAATTCACTTGCTACCAGGCCGGTACACTGGGATTTAAGATTACTCCCAACACCAATTCGGAGGATTATGACTGGCAGGTATTTGATATTACGAACAGAAATCCAACGGATGTTTATAACGATGTTTCATTATCTATAGCTTCCAACTGGAGCGGGGAAGGCGGAGAAACCGGCGCTTCACCTGCCGGGTCACAGTTGTTTGTTTGTGAAGGATTGGGAAAACCGTTATGGAGTAAAATGCCGAACCTCGTTTTGGGCCATGAATATATAATTCTTGTCAGTCACTTTACACAAACACAAAGTGGATATAAAATTACATTCTCCGGAGGCAGTGCTGTTATCACCGATACTACCCAGCCAAAAATGAAAACAGCGGAAGCAAGTTGCGGTGGTGATGTAGTTCGGCTTAAACTCAATAAAAAAGTTAAGTGTTCTTCCCTCACAGCTGCCGGTACAGAATTTTATATCACACCTGGAAATATTCCCGTAGCATCAGCAAATGGATTTGGTTGTTCCACTGGCTTCGATACCGACTCTATTCTCGTCAACGTTGGTACGTTTCTCTCTCCAGGAAATTATGTTTTGAATATCAGGCAGGGAAGTGATGGCAATACAGTTCTAGACTATTGTGATAATGCGATACCCATAACAGACAAGGTTCCATTCACGGTTTATCCGTTAGTACCCACTCCAATGGACAGCTTATCACCGGTAAAATGCAAACCGAATACGCTGAAACTTGTTTTCAGGAAACCAATGCTTTGTTCCACTGTTGCATCTGACGGCAGCGATTTTACTATAAGTGGCAATTATCCTGTAACTATTTCCGGAGCCACTGGTTCATGCACCAATGGATCATTGATTTCAAAGGAAGTTGTTATTACACTATCACGGCCATTATATAATAACGGAACATTTACTTTCACGCTTAAGGATGGAAGTGATGGAAATACCATCCGTGATGAATGCGGACAGGAAACACCGGCAGGTTCATTCCTCGTATTTTCAGTTAAAGACACGGTCAATGCCAGCTTCACTTACAGTAAACTCTATGGATGTATCAATGACACCATAAATTTTTTCCATTCCGGAAACAATGGGGTTAACAGCTGGCAGTGGTCACTGGATGATAATAAAACCAGTTCGTTACAGCAGCCTGTTGGTTTATACCAGCTGTTTAATCAGAAAAATATTTCACTTATTGTTTCAAACGGATTCTGTTCAGATACAGCCAGTCAGACAATTTTACTTGATAATTTTCTAAAAGCTGATTTCAACAATTTTGATGATGTCTGTCCTAACGAAGCAACCACCTTTACATCAACTGCACAGGGTAAAATTGTTAGTCACAACTGGACTTTCGGTGATGGCGGTGTAGCGGTGATTGCTTCACCATCTCATGTATATTCAGGCCCTCTTGTAACAACTCCCCGGATCGTATCATATACCGTTACCGACAGCCTGGGTTGCAAGAATTCCATTGAAAAAACAGTAAAGGTTTATAGCAGTTGCTACCTCGCAGTTCCAACCGGATTTACACCGAATCATGATGGCCGGAATGATTTCTTTGGTCCGCTCAATGCAATCAAGGCGGAAAAGCTTGACTTCAGGGTATATAACAGATGGGGTCAGCTTGTTTACCAGACCAATAACTGGAAACAGGGATGGGATGGAACAATGAAAGGAAGTCCCCAGGAAACCGGAGTTTATGTATGGTTCCTTTCCTTTACAGACAGGGATACAAAAGAGAAAAGGCAGATGAAAGGGACAGTAACGCTGATCAGGTAACAAACATTTTTTGAACCATCCACTTGCCTTGGGGTCCGGAACCTCGGGGATCCACAGTACAGCACTATGACTTTATGTTTGTGGTTAACTGAACCTTAATTAAAATGATCCGGATTAATTATTGATCGTCCTATCTTCGCCCGCTCAAAGAGTTCTTCAAATGATCAGCAGAAGGAATATCAGGGTGAAAGTGATGCAGACGGTGTATACATTGAATACCCTGGAACAGGAAATGAACGCGGAAGAAGCAGTGAAGCTGTTACAAAAACATTTTGATCAGACAAGGGAACTGCTGATATATGTTACCTATTTTCTTACAGAAGTTGCAGGATATGCAGAAAAGGATGCCTATGTGCGAAGTGGCAAACACCTTCCATCTGCAGAAGACCTGAATGTTAATATCAAGATTGCCGGCAATGAATTGTTATGGAAAATCAAGGAGGAAGCTACTTTCCGCCAGGAATCAGCCAAAGCAAAACCTGAATATAAAATTGACCGTGAGCTGGTGAAGAAAACTTACCAGCACCTTTCAGAATCAGCTGAGTACCGGAAATACCTGCAAACAGAACAGCGAAATCCACGGGAGGAAAAAGAAATACTTGAAAAAATCCTCAATGAACACATGCTCAATAATGAAGTTTTTATCAGCCATGTGGAAGAAAATTTTATGAACTGGGATGATGACGGAGACATGGTAGTACAGCTGTTACACAACATTCTTCAAAAACCGGCATCTGCAGATTTTCGGGAGGTCATGAGCAAGGACAAATGGGAATTTGCCCGGTCTCTCCTTTCAACCATCATTGAAAAGAAAGAATACCTCGATAATCTTATTGTACCTAAATTAAAGAACTGGGATGCAGAAAGGATTGCAGCACTGGACATGATCATCATGCGTATGGGAGTTGCGGAATTCCTTTATTTTGAAACCATACCTCCTAAGGTTACAATCAATGAATATATTGATATAGCAAAAGAATACAGTACCCAGCAAAGCGGCCAGTTTGTGAATGGTATTCTGGATAATATTCACAAAGAACTGGTTCAGCAGGGCAAACTTCATAAAACAGATTTTAAGAAGGCGTGACAACTGATTTCATTTACATTTGCAACTGCAAAAATCTCGTATGAAATACTTTTTTTTCTTTTTGATCGCAGCAATCGCTATTTCCTGCACAAGTACTGATAAAACAAGTTCAGTTGAAAAGGAAAAGGCCATGAACGATACTGCCAATTATACAACCATTCAGTGGCTTGATTCAACTACCCAGGAAATTGGTAAAGTAAACCAGGGACAGGTAGTTGAGATCACCTGGCATTTTAAAAATTCGGGAAATAAACCTCTTGTCATTGCCAATGTGCGGCCTGGTTGCGGATGCACAGGCGCTGAAGGTCCCACTGAACCCGTTGCTCCCGGAAAGGATAATGTAATCAAAGCAACATTCAACACGGAACATTATCCAGGAACGCAGCACAAACAGGTATTTGTGAGAGCAAATAATTCCAACAAAAACAATGGTGCAGAGGATGCATTGAGCTTTTCAGTTGAAGTAGTTCCTAAAGATCAACACTAATCAATAACACAATATGTTTCTATTACAGGCACAACCAGGCGGCGGTTTCGGGATCACTCCTATTTTTTTTGGATTAATGATCCTTGTCTTCTGGTTATTTTTTATTCGTCCGCAAGCCAAGAAGCAAAAGCAGCAAAAAACTTTCCTGGAAAACCTGCAAAAAGGTGAAAAGGTGGTTACCATTGCAGGCATACATGGCATTGTAAATAAAGTGAACGAAGATGGTACACTGAACCTGGAAATTAATCCTGGCAGCTATATCAAAATCGAGAAATCTGCAATATCAATGGAATGGACATCACAGTTGAATAAACCGGCGGTGGCTACCGAAAAAAAATAATACTGATTGAACTGCCTCCGGGCAGTTTTTCATTTGATAACTTCAAAGAAATTCACTGGATGCTGAAAGTGGGTCTTACCGGTGGCATCGGGTCAGGAAAAACAATTGTAGCCAAGATCTTTGAGCTGCTCAAAGTGCCCGTGTATTATGCCGATGCTGCGAGCAAAAGACTCTATCATACAGATGCGGACCTGATGGAAAAAATGAAAAAACATTTCGGGGATGAAATATATTCCAGCGGGCAGCTGAACCGGTCAAAACTTGCAGAACATGTTTTTAATAATCCTGAGAAACTTGATCTTCTGAATTCGCTCGTTCATCCTCCAACAATAAGGGATGCACAACAATGGATGCAGCAGCAAACCGCACCATATGTAATTAAGGAAGCAGCACTGATTTTCGAAAGCGGCTCTTCTGAAGGACTTGATTATGTTATCGGAGTTTACTCTCCTCTGTCATTGAGAATAAAGCGTGTAATGGAAAGAGATCACATTTCGGAGGATGAAGTAAATGCAAGACTAAACCGCCAGGTCAATGAAGAAATTAAAATGCGGCTTTGTGATTTTATAGTCTACAACAATGAAGAAAAGATGCTGATTCCTCAGGTGCTTGATCTACATAATAAACTTATGGCGTTAGCTAAAGCTTAATATGGAGTCCCATATTAATATGGATTATTTAGAACGAAGTAGCCTTAATAATCAATATACAATTCTCAATAATCAATATTCAAGTCTGTCCGAACAATTATAAACCACATCGTAAAAACTTGAACATTGGTTATTGAACATTGTATATTGAAAATTTTATATAAAA
>JBJMLW010000474.1:0-2531 GCA_045805105.1 Flavisolibacter sp.
ATGAAGGTGAAAATTAGAACATTCCGAATCGCTCAATTGGGGTAATGGAAAATACAAAATACGAAGCGTTTGATGAGACAAAATGACCTTCATGTTCCTCATTCATAATCTTTTATCTCTTAGCCTCAAAATTTTACGTTCATTTTTTTCAAAAAAGAAACGCACATTGGTCTGTATAAAAAAAGTTCTTTCTTAATGTTTCATTCCTGTTTCTATTCTCTATTTTGCTGCCCCTTTAATTGGAAAATAGATGAAAGAAATGATCGACTTACGTGAATTATGGCAGGACAATTATAATAAGATCGTTCAGCTGGAAATGAATAATGGTGAGTGTATTCGTGGAAAACTGATCATAGCTGACGCTTTTGGCGGCCACCGCGGAACTTTCAGAAAAATTACCGATCTCAGAGAATATATGGAAAGTAACGGCCTAAGGGGCATGATGGAAATCACCCTGCTTTCCATGGACATAAAATCATACAGAAGGCTGGATTGATTTGCGATTTTAGGTTTTAAATTTTTTGATCAATTTAAAAATATCCAATAAGATCTCAGATATACGGGTATCTGAGATCTTACATCTGACTTTTTCATGCGTTGCTGACCACATTATTGACCGTGTCAGTAACATTTTTTTCTACTTTGCCCCAGTGGTCATTCATTTTATCGTAAGCATCTGTTGCAGCGCTTTTGATATCTCCCATCATTTTTTTAGCGCCCTCTTCATCGATCAGATAATAAACGATACCGGCTACGGCACCAGCGGCAAGCGCTGTTAATAATATCTTACCCATAATATTTGTTTACTCATCAACTTTCAATTGCTGTGCCAGCTATTGGTTGAGATCCCCAGAGCGGGGTAATTGGTGAAACTGATGAGATTTATTACTTTTATAGCCTGTCAAAAGAACGGTTGTAGATATTTTGTACCGTTCAAGGAACCAATATACTATGAAAACAATCCATCGACCCCTATTTGCCTTTTTGTTAGTTCTGTTACAATTTTTTACCCATGCACAGGATAGTACACATAAAGCAGCAGACTCTTCAGGAAATACCAAAAGTTTAGATACCTCGTCTGCCCGTCCTGTAACCGAGGAAGATGTCAGCCGTCTACTTTCCATACTTAACAACATTTATGTTACCCTCAACAGAGTAAACGCCACCACAAATAACCGGCTCAATGTAGATGATATAGAGAGTAAGATTGGCCAGGTGTCTACGAATCTTCAGGGCCTGAAAGAGAATCTAAATACGGGCAACAGGGTACTGACCATTCGCACCCTGCAGATGTACAGGGTCTTGATCATGGAAATGCTTTCAGATCTGGAAGATTGGCGAAACACACTTACCGGTTATGAAGAGAAAATTACAACTACGTCCCAGGAAATGCAGGCTATTCGAAAGGATTCATCATTAAGGTCACTCTTATCCAATAAAAACCTGCGTAGTCAGTATCTATCCAAATTAAGAGAGCTCAGGCAAAAATGGCGCGCTGCGGACAGTACGTCAAAACTGAAACTTCAATCGATCCAGGCATTAAAGAATAAAATATCAGAAGATTATATTGATGCAACAGAGGCACAAAACAGCATTCGGGAACAATTAAGATCTGTAAGCAAGCGCACTTTTGCAAACGAAGCCGGCTTCATATGGGAACGCCGGTCTGATGCAGCTTCTGCCCACGTTTCAAGAGCCGGCAAAACCTATAAGGCAGAAAGAAGCGCCATGCATTATTACTTCAGCAAACGGTATGGCAACAGGGTACTGATGCTATTAGCAGCTGTCCTGTTTTTTATATGGGTATTTTTTAATTTCAGATTCCTGAAAAAACAGGGTGCGATCTATAACGCATCCGAATACCGTTACCTGAGGCCAATGCCTTTTACTGCATCCCTGGTAGTCATGCTGATCCTCTCTCCTTTTTTCGACCTGCATGCTCCGGCAGTATACTTTGAATTCATGCAATTCTTTCTTTTGCTCGTATTGAGTGTTTCCTTCTGGAAAAGGTGGCCCAGAAAGCTATCAATTGTATGGACCGGGATCGTAGTGCTTTATATCCTTTTTTCACTTAGCAGAACAATTGTGGTACCCACTTTTCAGGAACGATGGCTTCTATTGCTGCTGAATATTGTAACTGCAGTTGTTACAACTTATTTTTCTTCACTGATCAGTGACAGGGTTAAGGTGCATGCATTCATTAAACCCATTCTTATAATATGTACAACCCTGAATATTGCAGCCGCCCTGTTTAATGTATTCGGACGCATTACAATGGCACATCTGCTGGGCACAGCAGGTATTTCAGGCGCTACACAGATCATTGGATTGTCTGTGTTTATGCAGGTCATGACTGAGGCATTTTACTTGCAGGTACAAAAAAGCAGGAAGAAGAATCATTTTCAAGCAACTGTTACTTACGAGGAAGTCAGCCCAAGGTTCCGAACTCTTCTGGCCTTTATTGTAGTAGTATTATGGACCATCGTGTTTACCGTGAATATGAACATGTACGAACCCTTGTTCCAGATCAT
>JBJMLW010000475.1:0-3366 GCA_045805105.1 Flavisolibacter sp.
AATGGTGTCGGAAAATATGGGAAGGATTCCTCCAACTACAACGCTGATGATTGTTCAGGATGGTGATAAAAGATACCAGGCAAGCATTACATCCACTGAACAGAAAAATGCAATGGTACGCTTCAGGTATGAAAGAAAAAGCGACTGACCATTCAAATAATTTTATCAACTGCAACAATGAAAACCATTATTTTTCATTTGTGAATTTACGGCTAGTCATATTTTTTCTGCTGTTGCAGGGCGGTGCGGTATATTCCCAGGAACTTAATGGCGTATGGAAGGGTACACTCACACAACAACCTGGCGGATGTTTTCCTGTTTATAATGTCGAACTGCAGGTTTCGATCATCAACAATCAGGTTGCAGGTTTCTGTTACCACTATTCTGACTTTTCAAATTATGTAAAGAAAAATTATAATGGCATTTATAATGCCGCTACCAAAACCATAAATATCCAGGAACAGAAAGTAATGACGTTCCATATTCCGCTTGACTGCACGCCGTGCATCCGGTATTTTACACTGGCTTATAATAAAGAAGGACGCGAAGAAACATTAAGCGGTGACTGGGGTGGATATGTAATGAATGGAAGTGCTGCATGTACCCCTGGAAAAATTGTTTTGCATCGTATTGTTGAATCGGAATTCAATTTTATTCAGGAAATCCGTGTTGATACGGGTGTCCTGCGACTGGATTTTTATGACAATGCAGAAATTGATGGAGATTCCATTTCTGTCACTGTAAATAATAAAATACTCGTCTCGCACCAACGCCTTGGCCTGAAACCCATAACAGTAAATGTAAAGGTGGACCTCCAGAATCCTGAACAGGAAGTAACGATGATTGCAGAAAACCTCGGAACCATCCCTCCCAATACTGCATTATTGATTGTAACCGCAGGAAACAAACGTTACCAGCTTTTCCTTGCATCAAATGGAAAGAAAAATGCGCAGGTGCGGTTTATTTTTGAAAAGCCCTCGGAATGAGAGAAGACGATAGACCATGGACCATAGACGATAGACCATAGTTGGTTTCTGATGATCTATTCTGAATAATTTTCAATAAGCAATGTTCAATGATTAATAAACAAGTCGGGCAGTAATGCTTCTTAAAATTACTATAGGACCAGTTGTGCATTGTACATTGAATTCCTTTCCGCCGGTTGGCAGGTTCGAATGAGTGATCTTTCTGCCCTTAATCAGATAAGAACTTTACAGTATTTGCTTTGTAGATGCAGTGTCGCTTTGAAACGGCAATGCCTGATCATTTATAAGTGTGCTTGCTTCCTTCGCTAATAATCTGTCTGCTCTCCATCTGTTATCGTAAACTTTTGATCCTTCTTTCCATTAATATGATATATTCCCGGAGGCAGTGCAATTTTGAAGGGTCCTGCCATTGGAAATGTCTGGCCCTGTTCATCCGAAATGGAAACCGATTGACGTGCAGTGAAGTTGAGATAACCCATTTTCAGCCGGGTGATCTTTCCTTTTTCAACAGGCACACCCGTAATCCTGTACTTTTCCACCATTACATCATAGTTGCCCGGCATGAGTTTATACTGGCTGTTGCCGAACCAGCTGGCAACTGGGTTGTCGTTTTCCGGAGAAAAAACTTTAAGGTGCGACATGAACTTGATGGTTGAAGGCATTTTCAAAGCGATCATTCCCGTTTGACCGGTGCTGGCAGAATCCATCAATATTTCCCACGCTTGTGAAGTTCCGGAAGAACCCATCGAAGCACTCGCCGGATAACTATAGGTTGCTTTATTCCCATTCCTGTCAACCTGGAAAAAAGCTACGTCGCGGCTTTTGCTCATATACACCGGTTGTCCAACTGATAACTTTGGCATTATAGACTCTCCGCTGTTCAACTGATTATTTTGTTCAACATGTAAACTATATGTATTGCCTGTTGTATGATCACTTACAGTAATGATTCCACAACAAGGTTCAGCGGGAACGGCTTCAATTTTTGAAATGGTGCAGCAGGGTGCACCAGGATTAGGTTTGGACTTTAATGCATCAACAGGACCAACACCATCAGGTGACAATGCTCCAATAGGTTCCAGCAGTGGATACGATGTGGTGATTCCTTTGATGGATGTGATCTTTCCTGAAGAAAAGTCGGCATTGACGGGATCTCCCTTTTTAATGAGGGAGAGTTTGTTCGATTCGGGTTTGAAAAAATATGTTTGACCGGTGCTGTTATTCCGTATAAAAACAATTCCATCAACAGGTCCATAACCATCCGGCCCTGTCACGCCATCAACCGGTCCAACTGAAAGAATACTACAACAAGGCGTTACAGATGTTATCCCTGTTTTTTTTTGTCCGAAATCAAACAGGGGAAGCAGGCAAAGGAGTAGAACGCCAATTAATACGTTAAGTACTTTCATGATGTTAGTTTTAGTAGTGAGGATAAACACCAATCTGAAGTAATTCCTGGCAATCGGTTCAGTATACTTAAGGTAGTGAATTAAATAGAATGCCGGGAAATCAATTTTGAAACCAGGATTTATCTGGACTTAAAGATTAAGCGGAATATGTCAGAAAGACCAACGTAACCACAGGCTGCAGGACGCAGGAATTATAAAATATCCTAGCCATGGACCATAGACCATAGACCATAGTTCTGAATCTGAAAGTATTCTGAACAATTTTCAATAACCAATGTTCAATGCTCAATAATCAAGTCAACCTGGAAAGTCTTTAATGCTGATAACACCTAACTTATAAATTGAATATTGATTATTGAACATTTCCTTGATTATAAAAAATCTTAGTCCATGGACTAATCTGTTCTAAAATGTTCGCTGATCTCCGCGCGGCTGAGGCAATGCTTTCCTTGGAATCATTTCAGTTCGTTGTGCTGTATTGTATACAAATGTTGCAACGATTGCTGCTGCCTGTTTCAGATCTTCAGGAACAAGATGATCATAGGTATCCATATTGCTATGATGCGTTCTTGTATCATATTCAATCGGATCCTGTATAAACTGGAAACCGGGAATGCCCACAGCATCAAAAGAAAGATGGTCTGTTCCTCCGGTATTATTGATTGTAACCGTTGTTGCTCCCATATCATTGAAAGGTTGAAGCCAGCTTTCAAATAAACTGCGCGCATCAGCATTTCCCTGCAGGTAAACACCCCGGATCCGCCCCGTACCATTGTCAAGATTATAATAGGCAGTAACTTTTGGCTGGTCTGGTGTAAGTTTCATTGTTGCCGGATCTCCGAAATGATTTTTCACATAATTGCGCGAACCAAAAAGGCCTTCCTCTTCACCGCTCCATAAAACAATCCGGATGGTTCTTTTTGGTTGAAGGTTCATGCTTTTAATCAGCCGAACAGCCTCCATCATCACAG
>JBJMLW010000476.1:0-2148 GCA_045805105.1 Flavisolibacter sp.
GCCGGAGTTGCGGGCACATCCGACTGGTGCAGTGGCGTAACCATGGCAGATGTAAATGCTGATGGCCTGCTGGATATTTATGTTTCAACCGTAAGCAACGGTTACGGGTTGAAAGGGCATAATGAATTATACATCAATAATGGAAACAACCGTTTCACTGAAAGCAGTGAAAAATATGGACTCAATACTTCCTGCTTTACATCTCAATCAGTTTTTTTTGACTTTGATCATGATGGTGACCTCGATTGTTATATTTTAAATCAGTCGCACCACCCGCATGCAAATATTGTTGACACGTCCAACAGGAATAAATACGACAGCCTTTCCGGTGATCGCCTTTATAGAAATGATATCAGTACAACAGGGAAGTTTACCGACATATCAAAACAAGCGGGGATCTATCAAAGTAGCCTTGGATATGGATTGGGCCTTGCTGTTGCTGACCTGAATAATGACGGGTGGGATGATATATATGTAGGGAATGACTTTCATGAGAATGACTATTATTATGTGAACCAGAAGAACGGCACTTTTAAAGAAAGTGGCGCTGAACATTTTCGTCATTACAGCCGGTTCAGCATGGGAAATGACGTTGCGGATTATGATAATGACGGCAACCTGGATGTTGTTACTGTGGACATGCTTCCTCCTGATGAAAAAACTTTAAAGACATATGGAAGTGATGAAAACCCCGACATCTATAAAGTAAAACTGGAATTGAATGGCTACCAGAATCAGAATTCCAAAAACTGCCTGCAGCATAACAATGGTAACGGAAGCAGTTTCAGTGAAACGGGTTTGATATCGGGTATTTCAGCAACTGACTGGAGCTGGTGCCCGTTGTTTGCAGATTTTGATAATGATGGAAATAAAGACCTATTCATTTCCAATGGAATTGTAAAACGTCCCGTTGACCTGGATTATGTACGATTTGCATCAGACCTGAAAATGCGCGGTATGGACCGCACCGATAAATATGATGATGAAGCCATTGCTGCCATGCCAGATGGCGCTTCTCATCCTTACTTCTTCAAAGGCGATGGCAAACTCACATTTACTGATTTCAGTGATTCGTGGGGCACTGAAAATCACAAAGGATATTTTAATGGAGCTGCTTATGCTGATCTCGATAATGATGGTGATCTCGACCTTGTTGTCAATTGCCTGAATGCAGAAGCCATGGTGTTGAAAAATAATTCCCCGGCAAAAAATTATCTCACCATTTCATTCAAAGGCGATAGCTCCAACAGGTTTGCGATTGGTGCGAAAGCATATGTTTTTCAAAAAGGAAAATTTCAATTGCAGGAACTCATGCTCACGCGTGGATTCCAGTCTTCATCTGATACACGACTGCATTTTGGAATAGATACATTAAAACATGTAGACAGTGTACTCATTGTATGGCCCGATCAGACATTCCAGGTAGAAAGAAATGTTCCGGTAAACAGCATCTGGCAAATTGAAAAGAAAAATGCAGGTGAAGCCTTTAACCATGACGCCTTCTTCCCGCCTCCTCTGAAATATTTTACTGATGTTACTGCGGCTATCTCTTGTCCATGGAAACACCAGGAAAATGATTTTACAGATTTTAATGTTCAATACCTGATCCCGCATAAAGAAAGTACAAGAGGTCCGCACATTGCAATTGCAGACGTCAACAACGATGGACTCGATGATATGTTTTTAACAGGAGCAAAAAACCAGGCCGGCACGTTGATGATACAGCAGAAAGATGGAAGCTTTCAACCCTCAGATACAACACTATTTTCAAAGGATGCCATTTGTGAAGATGTTGATGCGGTTTTTTTTGATGCAAACAACGACGGCCACCCGGACCTGTATGTTGTAAGTGGCGGCAATGAATCAAGGCAACCACAGGAACTGGAAGATCGCCTTTACGTAAACGATGGTACCGGTCATTTTGCAAAAGCATCCGAAGCGTTTACGCCCGAGTATAAAAACAAATCATGTGTTGCTGTTGCAGATGTTGACCTTGATGGTGATGTGGATATTTTTGTTGGCACGCTTTCCAATCCGACTGCTTATGGAATTCCACAGACATCATGTTTATTTATTAATGACGGACATGCACATTTTACAAAAGCAACTTCGCGAAAAATAAAGTTGGACTCCATTGGCATGGTTACC
>JBJMLW010000477.1:0-4281 GCA_045805105.1 Flavisolibacter sp.
CCTGAACACTCAGGTTGATTGGACTTGCACCAAGGGAAGCTAACGTATCAACCCACCGCCTTCCATTAGGCATTTCATCCTGTGGATCAATAAATGAATAATGGATCTTTGAAGGATTTGATTCCTTCAGTACTGTAAGAAAATCCTTTGTGGCGTTTGAAAGTTTCCTGAATTCAGAAGGCATATCTCCTTTAAGAAAAACTTCAATTTCAAGAGGATCGGGAATACTGCTGAATAAGTTTTTTGTATTTCTGCTGAGTGAATATCTTTTATCCTCAGTAAGATCAGAGCGAAAATGAAAAATTGAAGCAAGAAAATTTATCAGTAAAAGTCCGGCTAAAAGTACGATCCACCAGACTGTATTTCTTTTTTGGTGCATTACTTATTAGAAAGGTTTTGTCTGGTTACCAGAAGGAAAAAGAAAGTAAGACTTAAAAAATATACAAGATCTCTTGTATCCACAACCCCACGGCTGATGCTCTGGTAATGAAATTCTATTCCAAGCATTTCAATATAATAATCACTTCCATTTCTAAAAACGGGAAGTTGACTGATAGCGGTAAAACCATAATAAAAAAGAATACAACCAAGGAGTGTTACAATAAAAGCAACCACTGAATTGCCTGTAAAACTACTCACACAAATCCCAATTGAAGTAAAAACGGAAGTTAAAAGCAAAAGACCCAGGTAGGAACCCGCTGCGGCACCCGAATCAATTCCTGTTGTTGTAGCAAGATGGTTGATAGTAAAATAATAAACCAGAGTAGGTATAAGTGCAATCACCGCAACAGCCAGGCTGCCTGCAAATTTGCCTGTAACAATTTGCCAGCTTGTTATGGGGCGTGTTTGAAGGATTTCAAAAGTTCCACTTTTAAATTCATCAGAAAAACTACGCATTGTAATGGCAGAAACAAGAAAAAGTAAAATCCATGGAGCGAAAGAAAAAAAATCATCCAGCGTTGCATAACCTGCTTCGAGGATATTGTTCTTTAATACAAATAAAACAAATCCATTTACCAGTAAAAAAACAATGATGGCTATATACCCGGTAAGACTGCTAAAAAACTGGCGGAGTTCTTTTTTACAGATGGACAACATGTTCGTGCAAAGTAAGGAAAACAGAGGACAGTCGGCAGACATCAGTTGTCAGACAACAGCCCACAATGATTAATAGAGTCATTTATTTCATTCATCGCCCTGTCTGTCGACTGATGACCCGGGACTGATGATTATTTACACCGCAAAGCTTTCACCGCAACCGCATGTCCTGCTCGCGTTGGGATTATTAAAATAAAATCCTTTGCCATTCAAACCATCAGAATATTCCAACACCGTATTCACCAGGTATAAAAAACTTTTCAGATCCGTAACCACTTTCATTCCGTTTGTTTCAAACACCTGGTCAGATGGTTTCATCTGGTTATCGAAATCAAGTTTGTAGCTAAGTCCGGAACATCCTCCTCCAACCACGCCAACCCGAACAAACCAGGACGGGTCTGAACCATGCCCTGCTTCATCCATTAACTGTTGAAGGCGGTCTTTTGCTTTTTCGCTGATATAAATTCCGTTTTCAGTATTTACCATAATTAAATTTTTATGCTGACGACGTCAGCTAATGAGAATGTTACGCAGGAGTTTTCTGTTTCTTTCCAAGAGGATTTAATTCCTTTAGTCTGTTTATGATTTCTGAAACTTCCTGCATCGTATAATCAATTTCCTCTTCAGTTGTATTTCTTCCCAATGAAAACCTTATTGAACTGCGGGCACGTTCATCTTCCAGGCCAAGTGCTGTTAGTACATGCGAAGGTTCCATTTTCGCTGATGTACACGCCGATCCGGAAGAAACTGCGATATTCTTGTTGAAACCACTCAGCAGGGCAGTACCATCCACATCAGTAAATGAAATGTTTGTTACATGAGGCAGACGATGAAAAACAGAACCATTCACAGTGGTGCCATCAATATTTAAAAGATTCTTTTCAAGCCTGTCACGTAAATCAGAAAGACGGATGTGGTCTCTCACCATTTCTCTTTCAGATATCTCACATGCAGCGCCAAAACCTGCTATGCCGGGAACATTGAGTGTACCACTTCTCATTCCCTTTTCATGGCCACCACCATCAACCTGCGCTATTAGTTTCACACGCGGATTTTTTCTTCTTACATACAATGCACCTACACCTTTTGGTCCATACATTTTATGAGCCGATATAGCAAGGAGGTCAACCTGGTCTTTATTTATATCAATTGGAATTTTTCCTGCAGCCTGGGATGCATCACTAAAAAATAGAACATCATGCTTCCTGGCTACATTGCCAATTTCGGTAACGGGCATAATTGTCCCGGTTTCATTATTGGCATACATCACCGATATCAGAATTGTTTCGGGCCGGATGACAGATTCCAGTTCATCCATATTAAGGCGGCCATCAGGAAGAACAGGAAGAATGGTTATTTCAGCACCAAGTTTCTGTAAATGATTACATGTATCCAGTACAGCCCTATGTTCTGTTGCACAGGTAATGATATGATTTCCTTTTGACCTGTATGCTTCAAATACACCTTTGATCGCGAGATTTACTGATTCAGTAGCACCTGAAGTAAAAATTATTTCACCAGCTTCAGCCCTGATAAGACTGGCAACCTGCTCCCTTGCGTATTTTACTGCCTCTTCCGCCTGCCATCCAAACGCATGGCTTTTACTTGATGCATTACCAAAAGTGTCCGTGAAATAAGGCAACATCATTTCAACCACACGTGGATCACAGGGTGTTGTTGCATTATGATCAAGATATATGGGTAATTTCAACATCGGCTGTCTGCAAATTTATCCCAAATGCCTGTAACAAGGGAATGGTGAAGGTCTTTGGCAGCTTAATTTTACCTTAATTCCTATAATGCATGCTGAAAGTTGAACACATTGGTATAGCAGTAAGATCCCTGTCTGATTCCATTCCTTTATTTGAAAAACTCCTCAATACGGGTTGTTATAAAAAGGAAAGTGTGGATTCTGAACAGGTTCAAACCGCTTTTTTCAAGACAGGCGATACGAAAATCGAACTACTCGAATCAATATCAGAAGATGGTGTGATTCAAAGGTTCATCAATAAAAAGGGCGAAGGAATCCATCATATTGCATTTGATGTTCACGATATTAAAGCTGAAATGAAACGCTTAAAAGAGCTGGGCTTTCGTTTGCTCAGCGACGAACCAAAAACAGGTGCAGACAACAAACTGGTATGCTTCCTTCATCCTGCGTCAACGAACAGCATTTTGGTTGAGCTTTGCCAGGAGTTACCAGAAGAACAAGCTGATTAATAAATGTTTTTCTGGGACTTCAGTCTGCTGGCAGACGACTTTCCTGGCTCGTACTTTCCCTTAGTAAATTTCTTTTCTCCACAGTAAAATTACTGTTCAAGTTATTAGTAAAAACTTGATTTTTATTCGATTATTTAGGTGTTCATAAAAGGAAACACCTAGATGATTTATGTTGATTATCAATATTTTATGCAATTCCCGTCGAAAAAAAGTAGTTTCCCATCGAATCGCCGTAAAACTCCTTGTATATCTATTGAATGATTTTTAGATTTGTTGAGTTGTGAAAATTGTAAGGGTTATCGCTTAAGAAATTTTACAGGTTTTCATAACGATCCTAAAAACCAATAAGTAAAATCCGTATCGTGAAAAAGCCTATTCTAACCATTTTGATCATCCTGTCTTTCTTCTTCGGAATGGCAGCGCCTACGATCAAAGTCGTCAATAACAATGACGACTGGTTAAATGCCTCAGCCTGGGACCTGTACCGGGTACCTCAATCGGGTGACACTGTAGTCATCCCAGCCGGAAAAACCCTGTTTATATCAACCAATGTTAGTATCAGCAGCCTTTTGTATATAAAAGTTTACGGAACACTGAAACTTTCCGGTGGTATTCTGGACCTTAGTACGCTCGCTACAATTATTGTGTATTCAGGTGGAAAGATTACGGGAAATGCATGTTCATGTGAGCAGATCCGGATTGGAAATACAAAGAAGTACACAGGTTCTGATACGGATGTAACGGGACCCCAGTATGCCAGTGTAACAACTTCAGACTTTGATCCGATGATAACTGTGCTTCCTGTAAAATTTGAAAGCTTCACCCTTATTTATTCAAACCAGAATGTACAGTTACAGTGGAAAACATCTGAAGAGATCAATGCATCATATTTCGAAGCAGAGCGGAGTTACAATGGAAGCGACTGGACCGTGATTGCAAATGTTACAGCAAAAGGAAACAGCA
>JBJMLW010000478.1:0-7367 GCA_045805105.1 Flavisolibacter sp.
AACATTAGTGTGGCCTGTGCCGTTACTCTTTACGAAGCATCCAGACAAAAAAACCTTGCTGGCCACTATAAACGCCAAAAACTGACTGAACAGGAATTTTTATTTTTAAGTAAACAGTGGGGACTATATAATGAAGAAGTTAATCCTTAGTTTGTTCATTCTGGCACTTGCCTTAACAACGCTTAACGCACATGCACAGGAAATACAGAAATGGAAATTATCCGACATGAAAGCAGCAATTAAAAATGCAGATAAGCCAACCATTTTTAATTTCTGGGCAACCTTTTGTGTGCCATGCATGGAGGAAGTTCCTTATTTCCAGGAATTGGTAAAAAAGTATGACAGCGCTGGTGTAAGACTTGTTTTTATAAGCGTAGACCCTTCTGAAAACTTTCCGCAGAAATTGAATACCGTCACATCCAGGTTTGATTTTAAATATCCAGTAAAGTTTCTTGATGAAACAGATGCAGACCTTTTTTGTCCGGCAGTTGATAAAACGTGGTCTGGAGCCATTCCAGCCAGCCTATTCGTTAATAATAAGACCGGTTACCACAAATTCTTTGAAGAACAGCTGAGTAAAGCGCAATTGGAGAAAGAAATTAAAGCAATGGTTGCCAGCAAGAAAAAGCAATAAGCCATAGCTTCATGGTGCAAGCCTGGAAAATCAACATTCTTCTACCGGATTTTCCTATAGACAGTAGGAAATGTTGCAGTGTAGAGCTTGTGTCTTCTGGCTTCTTCTATAGTCTTTTAATATTACATCCAACAGAACGAGAGGTTTTCACAGCAATCTCTTTTCCGCTCACCAGGTCATTTAATGCTTCACGAAGGTGACTTCTTTTAACATGGTCCGGATCCGAAGGGTTATCATCAATAGCACCGTGATATACAAGTTTACCTTCTTTATCAAAAAGAAAATTTTCCGGGGTGCGGTTCGCACCGAATGCATCTGCCACTTCTGAATTTTTATCTACCACATAATACCAGGCATATCCTTGTTCTTTTGCATATTCTTTCATCGCATCAAATGAGTCATCATCCTGACGCTGTGCTTCATTGGAATTAACGAGAATGACGCCAATATTCTGTGCCTGCGCATAACGGCAGACATCAAGCGTTCTTTTCTGATTTTTTACAACATACGGACAGGTATTGCAACTGAACATCACGAGGAGTCCATTTTTACCTGCGGCCTGTTTCAGTGTTATTTCCTTTCCGCTGATATCTTTTAGTTTTACATCCGCCTTTGGTAAATCAGAACCGATGGGCAATTCATTGATGCTGTTAAAAGAAATCAACGCACCGGAAGCAACGGCCAGCGATAAAAGGAAAAGCTTTTTCATGTTACACATTTGATTTACAAATTTCCAGTAAAAATTATCTTAATTACAACCATTCACGACAGTTTTTTACCATTCAGAGAAACATTTGAAACTGCAATTTTATCCCGCTTAAGATTGGTAAGTGTAACATTCAGCTCAAATCCCATCATCAACGCAAGTGAATTTGCATAAATCAACGACATGAGGATAAAAATTGCACTGATTGAACCATAAAGTTTGTTGTAGTTACTGAAATGATTGACCCAATAAGTTACAAGCCATGTGGCCAGTACCATCAGTGATGTTGCGAACACTGCCCCTGGAGTAAGAAGAGGCCATCGCTTACTCACCGCAGGCCCATGTCGGTAAATGAATGAAACAATATAAAATGTCAACAATATGATTACAATCCATCTGATGTTTCCAATAATTTCACGAATGGTAACCCCACGCACACCCAGCCATTTCAAAACAGCACTTTGGGCAACAAGTAAAATAATACAGATGAAGATGAGGAAGAAAGTAATGAGAGTAAGGTGCAATGCTACCTTTCGTTTATGGATTGCTTTCCTTTTTCTGAATCCCGGATAATTTTTATCAAATGAACGCAGTACACCCATCATGGCATTGCTGGAAAAAAAGATGGCAAGCAACAATCCAAATGAAAGGAGGCCATTTCGCGGTTTGTTAATAAAGTCGCGGAGAAAATGAATGATCACAGAATTATTTCTTTCTCCGGGAACAATATCCCTTATGAGTCCAAACAACTGATTAATGAACTGTTTTGAAATGGGGAGATAAGGAATGAGTGTAAAAATAAAAATCAGGGTAGGAGGGATGGCCATTACGATATTGAATGATATGTCTTCCCGGCAATGTCCGTGAAAATCTTTTCTTTAATGTTGACCTGACACCCATCACTTACCGTTTTTTTCCTTCTGCTGACGAAGTTTGTCAGCAGCAAGATAGTCAGAACGCTTTTTCAGGTGTTCTGCATAAGTGGAACTGAAAAGATGCCCTCCAAGTTTCGGCTTCGCAACAAAGTACAGGTAATCTGTTGTAGCTGGGTTGAGCACTTTATCAATTGTGGTCCTTGAAGGCGTGCAAATTGGCCCGGGAGGTAATCCCTTATTCCGGTATGTATTAAACGGAGATTCTACATCGAGTATTTCACCAGCAATTTTTTTCAATGAAAAATCCCTCACCGCAAATTTCAAAGTAGGATCTGCCTGCAGTGGCATTCCAATCTTATACCTGTTCAGATAAACGCTTGCAATGGTATCTTTCTCTTCGTCGTTATTGGTTTCTTCTTCAATGATGGAAGCAAGTACATATGCCTGTTGTGGTGTCAGTCCTATTTGTTGTGCCTTCTGTTTTCTTTCGTCATTCCAGAAGCGATTTGATGCTTCGTAAAGTTTTTCATAAATAACCGATGGTGAAGAACTCCAATGATAAGTGTAAGTATCAGGAAGGATATACCACATTGACATTTCTGGTGATACATCATATTTTTCAAGTGAATCAGGGCTATTGAGAAAACGCATCATCTGTGCGCTGTCTGCTTCAAATTTCTTTCCTGTCAGTTTTGCCAGATCTTCCTTGGTACGAAGCTTTGTAATCACAAGGTCAACATCATTCTGGTGTCCATTACGAAGCATTCGTACAATTGTCAAAATGCTGTTCCCTTTTTTAATCTCATATTTTCCCGGCTTGATGTTTTTCCAGTAACCCATACGGGTTGCCAGGAAGTCAAAGGCCGCTTCACTCATTACAATTTTATTTGTCCTGATGGAATCCATCACAGCTTCCTTTGTAGCTGCCGACGTGCGGATATAGAGGATCTTTTCTGGGGTTGTAAACCCGGTTCCTGGTCCGGCAATTAAAAAACCTGCAATGGCACATGCAACAACCAGGATAATTAAAATGATGACCAGGAGTTTTTTCATAAGGCAGCCAAAATAATAAAAAACCCCGGCGTTAACCGGGGTTGTTATCTTAAAGATGAATTATTTAGGATTTACAGGCTGCGGATTAGCAGGTGCTGACTGTTGAACCGGTGTCTGTGTCCTGATGGTATGGCTTCCTGGAATAAATATGGTAGACATAACGCAAAGCAGGCCGATCACTGCGGCAAAAACCCAGGTACCTCTTTCCAGAACATCATTAGTTTGTTTTACGCCCATGAACTGGTTGCTGAAACCGGCAATATTGCCTGCGAGTCCGCCACCTTTTGGATTCTGAACAAGAACGATAAGACTCAGTATAATGGAAGCAAGGGTGATCAGGATTATGAAAATTACGGTCATTTTAAGGTCTTTTTAAATGGTCAATTTTGGCGGCAAAGTAAGCCATTCTCGAGGGATTCAGCAAACTTAATTTGTGGTATAATTCTATCGCTTTCCCTGTATTTCCCTGCTTCAGCCATACCTCTGCCATGGCTTCCGTAATTACATCCGATTCGTGCACTGAATCTTCAGCCATGTGCTGTACTTTCTTTTCAGTAAATGATTCTGTTTGACTGGTCGGCTCAGCTACCGGAAGCCGCTTCATTGTTTTCAGCCATTCAGTAAAACTTTTAAGCTGCTTTCCGAATTTATCCTTGCCGGCTTCTTCCTGTGATAATTTAATGCCCTGTGAAGCAAAGTAATCTACTGTATGGTATGGTTCAAAAGCAGGTGCATCAGGTGAAACAGGTTGTGACAACTGTTCTTTCAGGGAACGAAGACCAGAACGATCCTCCACCTTTGATTCATCAAATGGCGGTTGTTCTTTTATCTGACGAAGTTTTTTTTCAAGAAGATCAAGCGGTTCATCATGTTCTGGTTTTTCCTCTTTCACTTCATCTAAATGAACACCCCAGGTTCCTGCTTCCGGTGTTACCGGGTCGGCAATGAATTCAGGTTTTTTTTCTTCAATTACTTCCTGTACCTGCAAACCATTTAACTGATGTGAAAAATCCGCTTCTTCATCAGCTTTGGTTAACTGACTTTCGCCCTGCTCTGATAAGAATTTATCTGACGAAATGAAATATTCAAATTCCAATGGATTATGATAATATAGAACCGCTTTCTGGAGCTGCTGAATATATTCAGGAGAGTTTTCCTGTTTTAATTTTTCAAGTAAAAGAAACTGGGCTGGTGCGAAGTAGGGATATCGCTGTACCAGGCTCCTTATCTCCTGCAGGTCGCAGGCAGCAACAGAAGGTTTTCCAAATAGTTGCTGAGCCAGTACATGGATTCTTTCGCTCATGCGGCAATTTACACTACCAATCCGAAAAAATCCGATTGAAAATTTCATCAGTAAGATTACGCACCATCTCACCTAATAAAGATGCTTCTGCTTCCTGTAATGATTTGTTTGCCGGAAAATCCATTTGCCTGCTCACATCAAATTCCTTGGTTGAGTTATCAAGTGTATTCAGCATAACAATATGAACACTAACATTGAGACGGTTGGCAGAACTCTGTGATTTTCCATTTACCGATGTAATACCTACCGTACTCGCTGAATAATCTGAAATATATCCGCTGATATCAAGGTGAGCATCATCATTGTTAGTTTGTCTCAGCTTTGTTTGCGAAATGATTTTTTGCTTTAGTCTTTCAGTGAGGCTCGGAGCAAGCTGGGTATTTAAGTAAGGCGCACGGTTATCCAGCAAATGAATATTAACTGTTTTTACCGTATCAGGCAATGGGCTGGTTTCCCTGAATGAATAACAACCGACACTGAAAATATTCAACAGCAAAACAAGGAAAAGTGCAGGTAAAAGAAAAAGTTTTTTCATATTACTGGTCTATATCGTATTCTTTCAGTTTTCTGTACAATGTTCTTTCACTGATTCCAAGATCCATCGCTGCATCTTTCCTTTTCCCCCTGTGTTTTTTAAGTGCTTTCAGTATCAGTTCTTTTTCCTTGTCCATGATATTGAGACTTTCTTCTACTTCAACATGATCATGAATGTCGTGTTGAACCACTACCGGTTGTGGTGAAGGAACTGTTGAAGTTACTAAAACGGGAGGCTGCATGTCGTGGCTTTGCAATTCTTTAACTTCATTCAGGAACGCAGGATTATTGCCTGCAACAGCAGGATTCTGCATCACTTCAAAGAATAATTTTTTTAACTCAGTTACATCCCGTTTCATATCAAAGAAAAGCTTGTAAAGAATTTCCCTTTCATTTGAAAATTCATGTCCGTCCTGTCCATTTGCATGAGCCAGTATAGGAAGACGGTTGGCATTATTTTCCGGAAGAAATTTCAAAAGGTCTTTCACAGTTACAACTTTGTCTGTCGACAAAACTGAAATCTGTTCAGCGATATTTTTCAATTCACGGATGTTACCTGGGAATGCATATTCCATCAGCTTGTGCCGGGCTTCATCATCCAGTTGAACCGGGGCCGTCTTATATCTGTCTGCAAAATCAACAGCAAATTTCCTGAACAGGAGTGGGATATCTTCTTTTCGGTCTCTTAATGCAGGTACCCTGATGGGAACTGTGTTCAGCCGGTAATAAAGGTCTTCCCGGAATTTACCCTGGTGCACCAGTTGAAGAAGGTCTTTATTGGAAGCAGCAATTACCCGAACGTCAGTTTTTTGTGTTTTTGATGAACCCACCCGGATAAATTCACCACTTTCCAGTACCCGAAGAAGCCGGGCCTGGGTACCGAGAGGCATTTCACCAATTTCATCCAGGAAAATAGTTCCGCCATTTACGGTTTCAAAATATCCTTTTCTACTATCTACAGCACCGGTGAATGATCCTTTCTCGTGTCCGAACAATTCTGAATCAATTGTTCCTTCAGGGATGGCACCGCAGTTGACAGCAATAAATGGATTGTGCTTTCGTGCTGATAATGTATGGATGATTTGTGAAAAAGCTTCCTTACCAACACCACTTTCGCCTGCTATCAAAACTGTCAAGTCCGTATTCGATACCTGCACTGCAACCTGGAGTGCATAATTCAGCGCAGGTGAATTTCCTATAATTCCAAATCTGTTTTTAATACTCTGTAAATCCATTACTGTACATTTCATGCTGTCTATGACAGCCGTTCTATAAAATTTCTCCAATCAATGTGGCCTGGGTGCAATCAATGATTATAACCTGTACATAATCTCCGGGTGTAACATTCTTATCGCCTTTTGGAAATACAGTAACCTTATTCTGGCTGCTGCGTCCCATCCAGTGTTTATCTGTTTTTTTTGAATCAGATTCTATAAGAACAGTAAAGATTTTTCCAAGATCATTCCTGTTGCTCTGGTGAGAAAGTTCACCCTGGAGCTTGACAATTTCCTGCAATCTTTTCTTTTTCACATCAAGCGGAATATCATCTGCATATCGCCGCTGAGCGAGCGTACCCGGACGTTCGCTGTAAAAAAACATATAGCTCAGATCATATCCAGCATATTTCATCATTGCAAGTGTATCCTGGTGATCTTCTTCAGTTTCAGTACAGAAACCTGCAATGATATCGGAACTGATTCCACAATCAGGAAGAATCTGCTTTATCCTTTCAACCTTCGCCATATACCATTCCTTTGTATAACTGCGATTCATGAGTTGAAGAATTCGCGTTGACCCGCTCTGGAGCGGCAAGTGAATGTATTTGCAGATGTTCTGATATTTTGCCATCGTATACAGCACATCATCTGTAATATCCTTGGGATGCGAAGTAGAAAACCGGATACGCAATAGTGGGGAAATCCTGGCAACCATTTCAAGCAGTAGTGCAAATGTTACAACACCAGATTGTCCTGATGAAGGAGTCCAGTAATAACTGTCAACATTCTGACCCAGAAGTGTTACCTCCCTGTATCCTTCCTCAAAAAGCTGCGTACATTCTTCAACGATACTTTGCGCATTTCTGCTGCGTTCCCTTCCCCTGGTAAATGGCACAACACAGAATGAACACATGTTGTTACAGCCTCTCATGATACTTACAAATGCAGAGATGCCATTGCTGTTCAGTCTTACAGGTGATATGTCCGCATATGTCTCTTCCCGGCTAAGTAAAACGTTTACGCCTTTCTGACCGCCTTCAGCTTC
>JBJMLW010000479.1:0-2104 GCA_045805105.1 Flavisolibacter sp.
CAGGGTCTGTGCTATCTGAATACACAGCTGATTTTATCCGGCTTATCTCTGACCTGGTGGTTTCCCCCGCTTTTCCTGCAAGTGAACTGGAAAGAATTAAAAGTGATTTCAAAAGGCAGCTGACAGTTCAGAAAAGTGTTCCGCAGTCACTTGCACAGGAACAGTTCCTGGAAGCGTTGTATAAAGATCATCGTTATGGAAAATCATTTCCAACAGAAGAAATGATAAACAGCTATTCGGTTCAGCAGGTGAAAGATTTTTATGAGAAAATTTTCGGCGCCAGACGTTCTGTTTTATATGTGGTTGGAAAGTTTGATGAGAAGCAGGTGAATTCAGCTGTTGCTGCATCGCTTTCCAAATGGAGGCCGGGACCGGATGTATCCTATCCACCTGTTAACGCAGTTGCCGTTAAAGATACCATGCTGATTGACCGTAAGGGTGCACCGCAAACAACACTGATGATCGGACTTCCGGTTGTTACACCAGACAACAAAGATTATGTTCCCTTAATTGTAACCAATTCCCTACTTGGAGGATCGTTTGGTTCCAGAATTACCAGTAATATCAGGGAAAACAAAGGATATACTTATTCTCCATTCAGTACAATTCAGAACCGTAAGGGCAGTGCTGTATGGTTAGAACAGGCGGATATTACCAGTGAACATACAGTTGATGCATTAATGGAAATTGAAAAAGAAGTAAAAAGGCTACAGGTGGAACCTCCTACAAAAGAAGAGTTATCAGGCATACAGAATTATGAAGCGGGAATTTTTGTGTTGCAGAATTCAACGCCTTCAGGTATTATCAACCAGCTGAATTTTCTTGACCTGTATGGGCTTGATGATAGTTACCTGAATAATTATGTAAAAAATATTTATAAAGTCACGCCGGAAACCGTAACACAAATTGCGAAAAATTATATGCAGTACGATAAGATGGTAAAGGTGATGGTGGGAGATAAATCGCAAATTCAGCAACAGGTAGAAAAGCAAAAGGCTACACCGAGGACCTTTTAGAATATCGAACAAGGAACAAGGAATTTTGAATTTAGAATTCCTTGTTCCTTGTTGGATATTTATATAGTTTGAATTATAAATGTAATTGCCATTCCAATCACTCCACCTATTGTTGCCGCAACCGCATCCATTAATTCATAATGTCCTTTACCTGTAAAT
The DNA here is from genome assembly GCA_045805105.1 of Flavisolibacter sp. Classification (GTDB taxonomy): domain Bacteria; phylum Bacteroidota; class Bacteroidia; order Chitinophagales; family Chitinophagaceae; genus Flavisolibacter. Next base: position 1,176 of record JBJMLW010000479.1, read on the forward strand.
TTCGAGAACAGTTCGAATCCATAGGATATAAAAACAATCATAATTAAAGCAATAACAGAAGCCAGAACATGGTGGTCTTTTAACAGCCACCAGAAGAAAGCCTGGAAAACAATTCCCATTGCAATACCTACGTAAAAATGTTTCCATTTGTCGGGTGCGATTTTGTTCATGCACTAATATAATACTGATGAGGAAGTATTGAAATGATGATTAACATTTTTTATTTGTGAATGACATTTTATTTTGCTAGCTCTTTGCTGATGAATTCATTCCATTTCTCCTGCTGCTCTCTGATAGCGCCATGATTTGTTTCTTCATCATACTTAATATCCATTGCCTTGTACCTGGTCATCATTGCCTGAAATAAATTGCGAACAACATCATTGTAGTCATCCTTTTTTAACCTTGCCATATTGATATCAGCAATCAGTTCCCTCATGCAAAGGATCCCTATATTGAAGTGTTGCTGTTCATGCTGAAGCAGCATATCTGTTTGTTTATCCGTTTTTACCCATGACTTTGATGGATTTAATTCAAGCTGCACTTCGAACCCGATGAGTGTTGCATCATTGCCTGTAAACTCAACACGATCATATTTGTATTTTATAGTCCACCAGGTAAGGGCGTAGAATGGCGAGGAATTATCGGGTGTACCACTAAAGTCCTGCCATACCAGGGGACGGGATGTTTCTTTTCCGCTGATAATGATCTTCTGACAGTTGGCAATTAATGTAAACGACAGAAGAAAAATGAAAATCAAAGTCCGTGTTAGCATTGAAGCATTGAGTTAGGATTCGGGCCGCAAAATTTCGGTTATTTGAATTTATGAAATAATAGTAAATAGAATTATCTGTGATTTTGATCTGTGATTTTTGATCCCTGGTGCAAACTTTTGGATTACCAGGTACAAGTCAGAATTTCGATCTAAA
>JBJMLW010000480.1:0-14550 GCA_045805105.1 Flavisolibacter sp.
ATGTTGTCAAAGGTAAGGATAGTGGACAGTCCACCGCCGGCAGTCCACAGTCCTTTTCATTCACTATTGTCAGAATAGAATCAAAAATCAGTTCAAAGTCCATATAGGGCTTAAAGGACCGCTGATTGAGTGGACCTTGAACTATTTACTCATAGTAACTTCCGATGCAATTCATACATGTTTATAAAAGCAGTCTCATTCACAAATAATGAAAGAATTATAAGGTTTCATTCCAGTTCAAGGGTTTGAATGGATTAACGAATAACAATTATGAGTGAAGATTTTACCCTTTTATATTGGTGTTTTTCCCCTTGTTTGGGCTTTCCATTGAGTTAGATTTGTTTTCCGGTATACCATATATCATTCAAAGTACTGCCAAAGAATAAGCTGAACAGCACGTTGTTGTTTGGATATACGAAGACCTTTCCGGGAAGACCAGGAAATGCGTAGGCATATACAAAGTCTAAATCAATTAACGGCAGGTGGAGGCGGGGGAGGGAGGGCCCATAGGGCGGTAAGGCGGAAATTCTGTAAACATTAAAATGAGAAAATCAAAATCCAGGCTACTTATCTTTTTTTATTTTTATAAACACATCCCTTTTACCTCACTAACCAGTTTCCAAATTCTGCTAATCGAAACTGAACAATCAACTGGCATATCCCTTCCGATCCCAATGGTCTTTTAATACATTTCCATTTCGATCTTTTACCATAACTCTCGAATACCTGTCTCCGCGAATCATACCCTTTTCATCTAACTTTCCAATAAATGCCTTTACAGCATTTCCTTCAGAATCGGTTTGTATAGCAATATTATGAGATCTGAAACGAATTTGAACCATGGATGATGGCTCAAACTTCTGCTTAAGCTTTTTGATCAATCCTTCACTAAGACTCATACTATAATTATGCGATCCGTGTGCCAAAGTCATTCCCACATAATTGTCTAAAGTTGAAACATAAAATAAAAATCCGGACCCGTTCATCAGGTCCGGATCAATTCAAATTTTAAAACGCTTTTTTCACCTCAACCTTATTTCCATCAGTATCCAGTTCCACCACCTCATAACCAAGTTTCTTTACACTATCCAGAATTTTTGCCTTATCCCCTACAAGAAGAATATTTATTTTTTCGGGCTTCAGATATTTATTTGCATTGGCTTTCATCTGAGCAACAGTCATTCCTTTCAGAATTTTAGTCTGCTGTGAAACAAAATCAGGTGAAAGATTGTATTCCAGTATACGGCGAATAAAGGCTGCCTTCTGCGCCGCTGTTTCATAACTCAGTGCATTACCCTGACCGATAGCGCTCTGCATGAATTTTACTTCCTGTTCTGTTGGTCCATTTTCAACATAATCCCTGAATTCTTTCATCACTTCAGCCAGTGCACTGTCGGTAACATCTGCACGGATGCCGGAACTGAACTGGAATCTGCCGGTATATTTATCACCTGTAAAACTACTGCCAGCACCGTAGGTCCATCCCTTTGTTTCACGAAGCATCTGGTTCAGACGACTGGTAAATCCTGTGCCCAAGGGGTAATTCATCAGGAAGGCTTTGTAAAAATCTCCGGTGGCATCGTATTTCAATCCTGTTGCATAACCAACGCGGAATTCAGACTGCGCCGCTTTCGGAACATCAACGAGGTAAACTTTTGTTTTATCAACTGCCGGAGATGGATTAACAGACGGAAGGCTAATTTTCTTTTTCGGTAGCTGGTTCAGGAATGACAACCGGGAAAGTGCTTCCTCCTGCGTAATGTCACCTACAATAACCACTTTAGCATCCTGCGATGTCATGTAATTATCATAGTAACTCTTTACATCATCCAGTGTAATATTCTTCACCGTTCCTTCGGTACCGTCCGGGCTGATACCCAAAATATTATTTGAACCATAATTCAGTTTTGCAAATACAGTATTGGCAACGGCTGCTGGCTGCGCCTTCTGTAATTTGAAAGTTTCGAGAGATTGTTTCTTGATCCTGTTGAAAGCATCCTCGCTGAATTTGGGATGAAACATCCGCTCCTGCAGAAGTAACATTGTTTTATCGAAATTCTTTTTCAGCGACTGAACGGTATAAGTAATTCCATCTGTCCCGGCAACGATACTGATGCTGCTTCCCAGTTTCTGCAATTCTATTGACAGTTGTTCTGCAGTATAATTTTTCGTATCCTCATTCATCATTTTCACAAAGAGGCTTGCAAGACCGGCTTTGGAAAGATCATTCGCTGAAGCAAGATGGCCTCCGGGAATGGTAACGGAAAATGTAACTGCAGGTATTTCAGAATTCCTGGCTCCTATCACCTTTGCACCATTTGCAAGATCCTTTCTCCAGTACTGCGGAACTTTCATTTCAGGAATCGCTGCAATCGCCGGTTGCTTTTTCCTATCGAATGCATCCTTTCCTTTTATATATTTCAGGCTCGCATAACCATAATCAGGAGGTGTGTAGGATGACGAATCGATTTTAAAATTACCCGGGGCTACAACCATTCCTTCATTTCCTTTTGTTGTTACACTCAGTATTACTGCATTTTTATTTTTGATGTAAGTGTTGTATGCATTCATCACATCTTCCTTTGTAAGGGAAGTGTACATTTTCAGCAGGTCTGCAATTTTATTCGGATTACCTGTAAATGTCTGGAAATAGGCAAGCTGCGAAACCTTACCCTGCACACTCTGCAAACCGTTTATGATGTTTGATTCAATTCCACCTTTGAATTTTTCTACATCTTCATCGGTAACACCCCGCTTTTCAAAAGAATCAAGTGTGGCACGAAAAACTTTTTCAATCTCACCAAGCGACTTACCTGCCTGGGGAAGAATGTCAAAGCTGAATTCACCTGCCAGTTCCGATAAATCACTGGAAGCACTTGCATTTAATGCAAGCTGTTTTTTTACCAGTTGCTGGTACATCAGTGAATTTCTTCCCTGGCCTAAAACCTGTGCAAGACATTGCAACGCCGCCATGTCTTTATGAAAATTCGGAACAGTCGGATAAACAATTGCGAGCCGTGGCAGCCGCGCATAATTATCAACGTAAGAAATATATCTGTTGGATTCCAGCTGTACGGGAGGAGCACTCACTTTTGTTACTTCGGGTCCTCGCGGAATAGAATTGAAATATTTTTCAACGAGTTTTACAACGGTGGTTGTTTTTACATCGCCTCCTATAGTAAGTACAGCGTTATTGGGACTGTACCAGCGAAGAAAAAAATTCTTCAGGTCATTAACATTACTTCTGTTCAGATCTTCAAGGTAACCGATAACAGGCCAGGAGTAAGGATGTCCATAAGGATAAAGGTTCCTGCTGATATTTTCACTCATCAAACCATAAGGCCTGTTGTCGTAGTTCTGTCCCCTTTCATTTTTTACTGTAGCCCGCTGCACTTCAAACTTTGGTTGTGTAACAGCATCCAGCAAAAATCCCATACGGTCTGCTTCCAGCCAGATCACCGGCTCCAGTGCATTGGCCGGAATGGTTTCATAATAATTTGTACGGTCTTCGTTGGTGCTTCCGTTGTTATTACCACCATTACCGATTGTAATATTATCGTGCAGTTTTTCGGGTGCATTTTCAGAACCCATGAACATCATGTGTTCGAAAAAGTGAGCAAACCCACTTTTACCAATCTGTTCACGCGATGAACCAACGTGATAGGTAACATCTACATGCACTACCGGATCACTATGGTCTTCATGAACGATCAGTGTAAGACCATTTGGTAAAACATATTTTTCATATGGAATCACCAGCGCATCCCCTGTTTTAGAAACTTTTTCTACCAGTTTCGCCTGCGAAAAAGCAATTGATACCAGGAAGGTAAATACTGTGCTGAAATATATTTTTTTCATGTGCATTTTATTAATTGTATTGATGAAAAAAGCTGCAAGCTGTGAATCCGGAAGATTTCCCGGAGTCTTGCAGCCTGCAGCTTTTAGCCTGCAGCTTAGAATGCTTTTTTCGTATCTACCTTGTTACCGTCTGCGTCGAGTTCAACAACATCGTAACCGAGTTTTTTTACTCCGTCAAGAATTTTTGCTTTGTCACCAACAAGCAGGATATTCATTTTAGAAGGATCAAGATATTTTTTCGCCATTGCTGTCATCTGTTCCTTTGTCATTCCTTTCAGGATTTTATTCTGCAGGTCTGCATAGTTTGCAGGTAAATTGTAATCAAGAATTCTCCTGATAAACTGTGCTTTTTGCGGACCTGTTTCATATCGCAATGCATCTCCCTGTCCGATTGCATTTTTCATGAAGGCTACTTCTTCATCAGAAGGACCGTTGGCTACATAGTTCTTTACTTCTTTCATTACTTCAATCAATGCACTGTCGGTAACATCAGCCTTGATTCCTGAACTGAATGACCATGTGCCTGAATATTCATCACCGGTGAGGCCGGAACGTGCACCATAAGTCCAGCCTTTGTCTTCGCGAAGGTTTAGATTCAAACGGCCGTTAAATCCTCCGCCAAGCGGATAGTTCATCAGGAATGATTTGTAGTAATCTCCTGTTGCATCATATTTTAATCCTGTTGCATAACCAATTCTGAATTCAGTTTGTGCTCCTTTGGGAACATCAACCAGGTAAACCTTTGTTTTGTCAACTGCAGGAGCAGGATCCGGTTTAGGAAGAACAATTTTCTTTTTTGGAAGTTTATTGAGGAAAGCAAGCTTCGGTAGAACTTCCGCTTCAGTGATATCTCCTACCACAACCACCTTGGCTCCTTCAGAAGTCATGTAGTTTTTATAATAGTTTTCTACATCTTCCAGCTTGATATTCTTTACTGTTTCTGCAGTTCCATCTTCACTTATGCCGAGAATATGATTCGGACCATAATTTACTTTTGCAAATACTTCATTGGCAATCGTTGCAGGTTGTCCTTTCTGGGCTTTAAAGAACTGTGCAGCCTGTTTCTGAATGCGGTCATAAGCTTCCTGTGTGAATTTTGGATTAAAAAGTCTTTCCTGCAACAGTGCAAGTGTTTTATCAAAATTCTTTTTCAGCGATTGCACATTGAACATCACACCGTCTGTTGTACTGGTAACGTTAATGGAACTTCCCAGCTTTTGTAATTCCACCGCTATTTGTTCGGCCTTGTAATTTTTTGTGTCTTCGCTCATCATGTCGGCAAAGAAACTCGCCAGGCCCGCCTTCGAAAGATCATTTGAAGATGCGAGGTGTCCACCCGGAATAGTCAGAGAAAATGTTACTATGGGTAATTCAGTATTCTGTGTGCCGATAACCTTTGCTCCGTTTGCAAGATCCTTTCTCCAGAATTTAGGAACCCTGATGGCTGGATTCGCTCCGCTTGCCGGAATGGTACTCCTGTTGAAAACATCTTTTGCCTTAGTATATTTCAAACCTTCATAACCATAATCCGGCGCTGTATAATGCGATGAATCGGGTTTGAAATTGTTTGGTGCAGCCACCATTGCTTCCTGTCCTTTGGGGGTAATGCTCATAATGACAGCATTCTTTCCCTTGATATATTTATTATAAGCTGCCATTACATCTTCTTTTGTAAGAGAAGTGTATTGCTTCAAAAGATCAGCGATCTTATTTGGATTTCCGGTGAAAGTCTGGAATGCGGCAAGCTGGGAAACTTTTCCGGCAACACTTTGCAAACCGTTAATCACCTGTGCTTCCTGGCCACCTTTGAATTTGGTAACATCTTCATCTGTAACCCCGCGGGCTTCAAAGGAATCAAGCGCTGCATGATAAAGGCGTTCCATATCAGCAAGGCTTTTACCAGGCATTGGTGTAAATGTAAAACTGAATTCACCTGCCAGTTCAGAAAGCTGGCTGAATGCACTTGCACTTAGTGCAAGCTGTTTTTTCACCAGTTGCTGGTAAAGAACAGAGTTCCTTCCTTGTCCGAGTACTTGTGCAAGGCACTGAAGGGCTGCCATATCCTTATTATAATTTTCAACAGTTGGATAGGAAATATTCAGCTGGGGAAGCTTCGCATAATTATCTACATACGAAACATATCGGTTGCTTTCCAGTTGCACTGAAGGAACATCGATCGGTTTTACTTCAGGTCCTTTTGGAATCGGACCAAAATATTTTTCTACCATCTTCACAACATCAGCAGTTTTCACATCACCACCAACTGTTACTACTGCGTTATTGGGTCCATACCAGCGAAGGAAAAAATTCTTCAGGTCATTTACGTCTACGCGATTCAGGTCTTCAATGTAACCAATCGTAAGCCAGCTGTAAGGATGACCATAAGGATACATGGTTTTGGCCTGTGTTTCCAGCGCGCCACGGTAAGGAACGTTTTCATAGTTCTGTCCCTTTTCATTTTTTACAGTTGCCCTTTGAATTTCAAATTTCTTTTGAGTTACGGCATCAAGAAGGAAACCCATACGGTCTGCTTCCAGCCACAAGGCCTTTTCTACCTGATTGCTTGGGATGGTTTCGTAATAATTGGTGCGGTCGCGATTGGTGCTTCCATTGAGTGTTCCACCGGCATCGCTTACAATTTTAAAATGCTGTTCATCGGCAACGTGGTCACTACCCTGGAACATCATGTGTTCAAAAAAGTGAGCGAATCCGCTTTTGCCGATCTGTTCACGTGCTGAACCTACATGGTATGTTACATCAACGTGAACTACAGGATCACTGTGATCTTCATGTATAATCAGTGTAAGGCCATTGGGTAATACATATTTTTCATACGGTATCACTAACTGGTTTCCATTTTTGGTGACTTTTTCTACCAGCCTGGCCTGTCCGAATGCTGTAAAACCAACTACCAGCAATACAGAAGCCAGCAACAGAAATTTTTGTTTCATGGTGTAATATTTATTTTAAAATTTTTCAGAATAAGAGCTGTGAGATATCCGATGTGCAAAGTTCGTCCTGTCAGAGTCAATGGTTGAGGGCCGGCAATGTAGGTTAAAAGGGTGTTCCGCCCATCACCATTTATAAAATTCTTCTAACATGACGGAATTTTAGCGTCAGGCGATGTATTACCTTAGAAAAAAAATCATATGAACGGCTACGGGCAAAAGGCTCATGAGATAGACTATCGCATTATGGGCGAAGAAATGCAATGCGTGGAAATTGAACTCGATCCTGAAGAAACTGCTATTGCCGAAAGCGGTGCTTTCATGATGATGGATGATGGCATCGAGATGCAGACAATATTCGGTGATGGCAGCAATCAGCAAAATGGAATACTCGGAAAACTAATGAGTGCCGGTAAACGGGTGCTGACTGGTGAAAGCCTGTTTATGACAACATATACTAATATGGCGCACGGCAAGAGGAAAGTGTATTTCGCATCCCCATACCCTGGAAAAGTAATCCCGCTTGATCTCATCAGGCTGGGTGGAAAGATGATCTGCCAGAAGGATGCTTTCCTTTGTGCTGCGAAAGGTGTTACTGTTGGAATAGAATTCCAGAGAAAACTGGGTACCGGACTTTTCGGAGGAGAAGGCTTTATTATGCAAAAACTGGAAGGTGACGGGATGGCTTTTGTACATGCAGGCGGACATATACTCGAAAGGGAGATCATGCCTGGTGAATTATTAAAGATTGATACGGGTTGTATTGTTGCCTTTACACCCAGTTGCGATTATGATATACAATTTGTAGGTGGAATAAGAAATACCATCTTCGGTGGCGAAGGATTATTCTTTGCAACACTACGTGGTCCCGGTAAAGTATGGATCCAGACATTACCTGTTAGCCGGTTGGCCAGCCGGATACTTCAATATGGAACATATAAAAGAAAAGATGAAGGAAGTATACTTGGCGGATTAGGAAATGTGCTGGATGGAGATGGTTGGTAGGTCGGCCCCCTGTCCTCCAAAGGGGGAACCTAGGTCTCTGATTTCTGTTGATAGTTCAAATCCATATATCATGCGTGCATAAGATTCATGCATATACTATTGCTGATAATTAAGGGGAATCTTTTAAATCTTCGCAAATAATAAAAAATTACTCGTGATCTCCGTGACTGTGTGTCTCCGTGGTTTTTCTCTCAGCACATTGCCATTACATCATATGACATTAATAAAAAATAAAGATTACAGATCATCTGTTGTAAAAAAATAAAAAAACACATGCACAAGTAACTTTACGATGCGTGCGTTTTGTTTTTTGTTGTAACTTAAACATTCATTACTACCCCACTCCTTCCTGAAAAACGCACCCGATTCATTGGCAAAGTATTTGTCCTTAATTAAAAAAGTCTGGTATGTGGTTAACGGAAACGTCGGATTACCTGATCAGGAATGCGAACGAAGTTTGTTTTACAATGGCGATGATCATTTCATTTCTCTTCATTCGTCAATACAGGAAATATGAAGAAGAAGCAGAGCGTGAAGAAATGATTGAACAATTCCTAAGCCCCCTGTCTTCTGAAGGAGCAAATTAGGTGTGAGATTTATTTCTTTTATTTTATTTTCCTAATTCTGTTATTCAATTATTCAATTGTTCCTAATTCTATTGTTCTATTGTTCCCTGTTCTAATGTTCAATTGTTCCCTGTTCTAATGTTCAATTGTTCCCTGTTCTAATGTTCATATAAACATATTTGCCGATGGCAAATACCTACGATGCTCTCAATTGAAACTGGGTCAATCGCAAATAACCAGAGCTTTATCCCACCTTGAATATTTGCCACTGGCAAATACCTACAATCCTCTCAATTGAATCTGGTTCAATGACAAATACTTACAGTTATCTTATCAATCCCTATCTGATGGCAAATAGTTACAGTTATTTTAATAGATAGATATTTGCCACTGGCAAATAGTTACAGTTTCGTATGAACAAATCAGATTTGCCGGTGGCAAATCAAAACGGGTCCTACATCAATCATCCGACTTCAGCTTTATCCGATAGCCTGCAGCACGTTCGATATTCGATATTCGTTATTCGTTATTCCCTGCCTGCCGGCAGGCAGGGTTATTCGTTATTCGCTCTCCCCTTGTATTTCCTTCCACCTCTTCTTCGCTTCTCTATAAGTTCCAAATCCCAACCGATCTGATTTTCTGTCGCCCCTGATGTATTGATTTGGAATGCATGGATCTGAATCTGTAATAAATTTTTTACAAAGATCTTTTATCAGCTCTATCTCACTGTCTTCAATTGCATCCATATCAATGTCAAGAAGTTTTTTAAAAGACAATTCGTCATTCTTATAAACGGTTGCCGGCTGATAAATACCATCAACCAGAATGGGTGATATACATGGATTGATGCGCACCAGGTTTGGAGAATCTGTTTGCAATGAAGGATGAAGAAAAGCACATGCAATAAATGAAGCGGAATCCGGTGGATCACTTAATATGCTTCCCGCAACCTTTTGTATATCGTGAAGAAATTTGAAGTGTGTAGCACTCACAACGTAAGGATTATCTTTATTTTCATCATACACCTTTTTAATTACCGGATCAGATGATGTACTGAAATCAGAAATAATTGCTCTTTGCCGTAATGCAGTTCCAAGAGAGAGAATTTTATATTCTGACAAATCTTTTCCTTTGCCATTGGTAAGTGCTTCCACCAGTCCTGCAAGAACAGGATTATTGAATCCGGCAACGCCACCATCCCAGAACCATGAAATTCTTTCTTCAGTTTTTTCCCTTCTTTCTATTTTCACAGAAGCAGGTTCGTCAAAATAATTTACCGGTGCATTGCTCGATGAATGAATGGCATGTCCCAGAGTTATCCTGAACTGTTTATCACGGCTGAACCTGTCTGTATTGCTATCAAGGTTAGACCTGAAAAAAACAACACGTTCGCGGAAATAATCAAAGCCGGCAACAATCAGCTGAAGATCTTTTTTACCAATAATGGCTGGCAGTTCATCCATCCATGTATCTACAACAGGTGTTGAAATTTTACCATCGCGAAATAAATTGTCGTGTTTTGTCAGGATTTCCCTGAGGCCTTCGAGCTTTCTTGTTGTTTTATATTTCGGACCGATATGAAAAATATTCCTGAAGAGGCTTAACCGGTTTCTTGCAGGAAACATTTTTTCAGCAAAAGAAAGTTTTGAAAAAACTTTTTTTCTGCACGATTCATCGTCAAAAACATGAATGATCTGCTGAGGGCTCATGTTGTTACACAGTGCTGCAAGTACGAGGCTTCCTCCAGAATTACCAATGGCCATATCAAACTGACGAAGTACTTCATGACCGGACGCACCCGGGTAAAGATCATTCAGTACATAGGCCTGTATCATGGCCCATGAGCCACCGCCGTCGAGAGAAAGAATTTTGTAGGACAAGTTTGTTAGGTATTGAGGTATTGAGGTATTAAGGTAGTGAGGGATTAGGAATTGGGAATTTGGATTTGGGTGATTGATTTAAGTTCCTCTTCGGGGGGCAGGGGGAAAGCAAAATCCCGGCTTGCGCCGGGATCGTCATCTAAAAGAATTTCCTTCCTTAAATATTGCCTGTCTATATCATTTATCAGAACCAGCTTCCGAAGAAGGCATGGTTCACTGTATCACTGTTCTTTAATTTTTTATAACGACGGCGCACTTCAATATTGTGCCGTATCATGGTTACAAACATTAATGGAATAAAAACTATCGTTAGCGGAGGTATTCCCAGCATCGAGATCCATTTTCCCCCATACATGCGGCGCATCGGCCGTCTTAATCTTTCTGCGATAAGATACATACTGGGAACAATCAGCAGCGTCATGAAAAATGCAAAGATCAACCCAAAAATAATGGTCCATGATAAGGGTTTCCAGAAAACCACGTTATCACCACCGAAGAAAATATGAGGATTCAGATCTGCAAATAACGTAATGAAATTGATGTTAAATCCAAATGCAATCGGAATAAAACCCAGTATGGCTGCAAGTGCTGTCAGCAGAACAGGAATGATTCTCGTCTTGCCAGCTTGTATTGCTGCTTCTCTTGTTTTCACTCCTCTTGCCCGCAATTCGTCAGTGAATTCAATCACAAGAATACCATTCTTAACCACGATTCCTGCCAGTCCAACAATTCCAATACCTGTCATTACAACAGAAACGGTCATGCCCGTGATGGCAAAGCCAAGCATCACACCAATGATACTGAAAAGGATTTCTGTAATGATGATAACGGACTTACTCACGGAATTAAACTGGAGAACAAGAATAAACAGGATCAGCATCAGTGCAATAAGCAATGCCTTTCCAAGAAACTGTCCGGTTTCCACCTGCTGGGCACTTTCACCTGTTTGTGAAATGAAAACATTATCAGGCTTCTTTTTAAAATCGTTTATGTAACCTGTCAGCTCCGCATTAACTGAATTGGCTGTGTAACCCTGTGTTTCCAGGACATTTGAAACGAGTGAAATCACACGTTTGTAATTTTTTCTCTTAACACTTCCCAGCGTACTGGTGTAATCGGTTTTTACAAGTGATGCCAATGGCACGCTTTTAAATGCGCCGGTAGCATCCCTGAAAGTAAGATTCATATTCAGCAGGTCAGAAAGGTTTTTTCGCTGAACATCACCATTACGCAGTTGTATTTTATATTCTTCATCTCCTTCCTTGATCTTCGATACCTCTCTTCCGAAAAGTGCAGTACGAATGGCCTGACCTATCTGAGCAGAAGATATTCCTTCGCTGAGTGCACGCTCACGGTCAACAGTAAGCGAAATTTCCGGGTTAGTCAGGTCAACATCCATTTTCAATTCTTCCACGCCTGGTACCCTGATGGAGTCGAGATAATTTTTGAGAGAGACCGCTGTTTTAATAAGATCATCAAAATTTTCACTGGCTACTTCAATGTTTACAGGCGGATCAGTAGGCGGTCCGTTCTGCTGTTTGTTCACAGATATCTCTGCACCCGGAATACCCTTCACAACTTTTCTAATCGAATCGAGGTATGGGCCTGTAGCAACACCATGACGCTTTTCAAATTCAACAAATGATACCTGGATTCTGCCTCTCTCAGAACGGGTACTCCGGTCGCCACTCGTAGGATCTGCTGCTCCGATGGCAATGTTGGTAATAACACTTTCCACAACGGGATTCTGCTTTCCATTTTCCATACCCAGCACCATGTATACTTTGTCTTCAAGCGTATGTGTTACGGAATCAGTGTATTCAACATCAGTACCAACAGGAAGTTTGAGATAAACGTAAATCTGGTTCGGATCTCCTCCGGGAAAGAAAACAACGGCAGGTTTACGAATGGCAAATGCTACAATGGATAATATGAGCATGCCGAATGTGGCTACCAGCATCCAAACCGGACGCCATCCTGTGAGTACCCAGCGTAATGATCTTTCATATTGACGCATGATTCCCGGAAGCACACGATTCTGAAATCCCCTGATCATGTCCTCAAGTAAATATTTATTGAGTATCACCAGGAACACCATGAACAGGATCAGGTTCCCAAAAAATGTGGTGCCTGCAAAGTCAAGCAGTATACCAGCTGCAACAGCAATCCATAATGCAGGCTTGCGGAAGATGGCTGATTTAGGTTCCTTCTCTCCTTCCGGGTGATTCATGAAGTCTACTGCGAATACAGGATTCATGATAAAAGCAACTACCAGTGATGCTGTGAGGGTGAAGATCAGCATCGTAGGCAGGTACACCATGAATTTACCAATGATGCCGGGCCAGAATAATAACGGAAAAAATGGTGCGAGTGTGGTGAGCGTTCCGGCGAGTACGGGTATAAAAACTTCACCGGCAGCCATCATGGCTGAACGTTGAGGCGTAAGCCTTCCTCCCCCCTGTACAAAAATCCGATGCGTGTTTTCTATTACAACAATTGCATCATCCACAATAATTCCAAGACCAAAAAGAAGCGCAAACAGCACAATGAAGTTGAGTGTTACATGCGATCCTACAATCAGGTCGGCTCCGGGTAAAAATACAAACGCAACAAACATGCTGAGCGGAACTGAAAGTGCTACGAAAAACGCATTCGTTACGCCCATGAAGAACATGAGGATGATGAGAACAAGAATAAAACCAATAACAATGGAATTCACAAGGTCATTGAATGATGTTCTTGTTGCCTTACTCTGGTCACCGGTGATTACAACGTTAAGATCTTTTGGATAATAACTTTCCTGCAGCTGTGTAACAGTTTTCTTTACTGCGTCTGAAGTTTCAATCAGGTTTTCACCTGAACGTTTAACAATATTGAGTGTGATAACCTTTTTGCCATTAAGACGTGCATAACTTTCAGTTTCCTTCACGGTATCCTTTACCTGTGCAATGTTCTTCAGGTATATGGGAGCACCATGTGAGTTGCGAACGATAATATTTTCAATGTCTAATGCTGTTTTCAGTTGTCCCTTCAGCTGAAGTGTTCTTCTCATATTGCCCACTTCCAGCTGGCCGCCGGAAATGTCCATGTTCTCACGTGCTACTGCACCTGCTATATCATCAAATGAAACATCTGAGGCATTCATCCGGAACTTGTCAACATTGATCTGGAACTCACGCTCCGGCGCACCAACAAGGTCAACACGGTTGATCTGTGTAAGTTCTTCAAGCCGGTCCTTGGTATCATCCGCCATTTTTTTCAGACGCATCAGGTCATAATCGCCGCTGATATTTACATACATGATCGGCTGATCGGAAAAACTTACTTCAAGAACAGTAGGCTGCTGCGTAAGATCAGTAGGGAGATCCTGCTTTGATTTATCAACCGCGTCTTTTACTTTCTGTAATGCAACGTCCGTTTTTACATCCGTACTGAATTCAATGGTAATCGCCGAATAATCTGCAACAGAACTGCTGGTGATCTTGTTGATCTTGGCACCTGTAATGCCTTTTATCTGTTTTTCTATTGGTTGCGTAACAAGATTTTCTATGTCTTTTGGTGAGTTTCCTACATAAATTGTCTGGATATAAATCGTGGGAATTACAATATCCGGGAACTGTTCTTTAGGGAGTGTCATGAACTGGTAAACACCTGCCAGCGTGATGAAGATCATCATCAGGTAGATGGATGTCTTGTTCCTGATACTCCAGGAGGTTGGTTTAAACTCTTTAAACTTTCCTTTTATATTCTCTAGGTTCATTTGCTTGTGTTAATGATCAACAATCGAATCTATTTTGCCGAGGTAGTTACCACCTGTCCATCATAAAGTCCCTGGAAGCCTTCGGTGATCAGTGTGTCGCCGGCCTGCAGACCACTTTTTACTTCCAGCTGGTCATTATACAATTCACCGATTGTAACGGTTCTTTTTCTTGCGACGAGTTTTCCTTTTTCAGTAGTGGCAAGCATTACAAACTTTCCGGATTCATCGTTCTGAAGTGTGTTCACGGGAATGGTAATCGCATTCGGATTTCCATAATCTTTGATGTGAACCTTCACCAGTTGATTTGGTTTCAGGTTTGCACTGGAAGGAATTTTTGCTTCAATTAAAAAAGTCCTTGTATTGGGGTCAATTAATTTGGCGGCAACATTTACAGTAGTAGAAATGATCCTGTTATTTTCTTCCGGCACAATTACCTCGAGCACACTTCCTACTCCAACGCGACCAATAAAATTCTCAGGAACCTGTGCTGTAACTTTCAGATCATTTGTATTTACGATCCTTATCTGAGGACC
>JBJMLW010000481.1:0-2528 GCA_045805105.1 Flavisolibacter sp.
ATACTCCCGGAGGTATCAATTATCAATATAACATTACCAGGTTCAAGTGACCGGAGACCCGGGAGATAGATGTCATGATATAGATAACGGGAATTGGGAAATTGCCAGCTGTAATCACTGTTTGAAATACAAGATAAAAATTGCGCAAGTGCTTCCCGCCAGTCTATTTTAGGCGCTATAATGTCATTTATAATCCGTTTGATGTAATCAGGACATTTCTTTTGCGCCTGTGCGATAAAACCTGCTTTTAGAATTGAAGCCTGTATTAACTTTTCCGGGATATCTTTTGGTGCATCCGTCACCTGGCCGAAATTGCCAGGATAGTTTTTATAATCCACATCATCAGGCAGTAAACTATAAATCAGTTCTGCTGACATACCTTCGTATTGTTCGTCATAAAGCGCTCCTTCAGGTAAAGTAAATCCATCATCAATCAGCAGGCTATTAATCGCGTAATCTGCTGCAACGTTGAATTTATAATGATCTCTGTCCCCACGGCGAGTATGATGCAAGTATGCAACGTGCAAAATTTCATGAGCAAGGAGACCGATCATCTCGGGCTTGGATAACGAGTCGATAAAATCATGATTGTACTTGATTAATTTACCATTGATGCAACAGGTTTCTATAAAAGGTTCGTTGATAAATTCAAGATTAAAAAGCAATGAAGCATAAAAAGGTTGCTTCATTACCAGACTCATTGTTGCTTTGTTTAATTTTTCAATGACAGTCATGGCTATTAATTTTGAAATATTTCATCATGCATTTTTGTCGTCCAGTTGATAAATGCGGATGTGTTTTGCAATTCAGGGGTTTTGGACGTGGCCATTGTCATACAACAAACATTCAATTCATCCGGTAAACGGTACAGGTATTCGGTAATTTGTGGTATGTTATCTTCCGTCATACGGTTAGCCAGGGAAACTGAAAAGGCATACATTGATCCTTTGTCGGGTGGAATTAAAGCATTCTTAGGATCATTCACTACGGTTTCAACGGTAGGCAGCTCTTTGAATAATTTTAGAAATTCGATGTACTGAACTGAAAACACCGGTCCGACAGCTCCCTCAGCTGCTTCTTCAAATAAATCGTCCGGGCATTTTGTATTTTGAAGGTTTCCCAGCATGGCGATGGTACGAGGACAGTATGAATTTTGAATGGCATTACCAGGTGATGGATCAATCAAAAGGTCAGGTTGCCACGCAATGAAAGCGATCAGTTCAGATGGCATATTATTCTTAGAAGCCCACAGGACCCAATCTTTCCAGTCAACCTCCAATTTCGCCAGATAAAAGCGTCTGATCAGTGGCTTAATTATGCCAGAAACTCCTGCACTGTCTTCTTTCCGGTTGGTAGCAGCTATAAAAGTGACTTTATCAGAAACCTTGTGACCGTTGATCTGGCGTGCCAGTATTAATTGCATGATAGCTGCCTGAACACTTACCGGCGCTTGGCCCAGGTCATCGATAAAGAATACAAGTTCTTCTTTGGCATTTATCAGAATTTTAAGGTCGCCGAATGGCAGGAATTCAGCTCCATCGCGTTCTTCATTCGGAAAAGGAAATCCTTTATAATCGGTTGGATCGGATACGACAGGATGGGTAATGATCAGCGGGATATTTAACATCTGGCAGGCCAGTTCTGCAATATCACTTTTACCAACACCCGGGGGACCAGGTATCAGTACAGGGAAGCGATTGCCTATGCAATAATGCAGGTATTTTAAAAGTTTTGCAGGTTTCATAAACCGGTATTTATTGATGATAAAAAAGAAGGGACGCATTCACCAGCAGTAAGGGCAGGTACGCCTGCAGGCAGGCAACCGGTTGTACCACTGGTAAATGCGTCCGTATTTTTAAATGAAGAGTAAAAAAAAGAAGACGTCAGGCAGCAGATTGCTTCTGATCTGAAGGGAGTTGTTTTACAGGAGTTTTTTTGGAAGATGCCTTGATTTTCTTTTCTTCTTCGTTCAGCGCGGAAAACTTTTCGTTTAAACGCTGCTGCCGTTTATCGGCTTCTCCTTTTTGTTCCTTTTCAAATGTCGCTATTGGTACACTACCAAGGCTTTCGGCCATTTTGCGAACCATAAATGCTTCTTTGGAACCTGGAAGGAAATTTCCGTACTTGTTTAAAAACACCTGGTGAAGTACAAAGGATACCTGTTGTTTGGGTAATGCCTCAAGCGCCTTGAGAAATTTATCAGCAGTACTAAAGGTGAAAGAAGGTAGTTTGACGATTTTTTCAATTTTAGAACGAACCGAAGGAAGTCCCATGTTATCAAAAAGCAAAAACAATAATAGTGAAGAATCAACCCGGCTGGGTGCCTTTGGTAATGAACCGTTGAAATTTTTTGAATCACGGAGTGCGTCAACAATTTTCTTATGTACTATTTCAGCATCCCGTTGCTTTTTGCGTGTTGACCATTCCTGTAACCGGGTTCTTTCCTGGTTTATATCATCCAATGTACCCTTTCCGCTTGCAATCTTTTTCTGGTTTGCCTGTGCATTTTTGGTCTTCTTTTCATTCAT
>JBJMLW010000482.1:0-3279 GCA_045805105.1 Flavisolibacter sp.
GAATGTAAAGACGAGCACATTTGTAAGAAGACTTGTTTATCCAAGTGTTGAAATAAGCCGCAATGGTGCCAACGTGCCCGATGTGAATGATGTTACGCAGAAGCTCTGGTGGGACCAGTAATTAGCTGATACGTTGATATGTTGATTAGTTGGTAAGTGGCGGTCTGACTGTCATAACTTATCAACTAATCAACGTATCAACCAATCAACTTTTAGCCTTCTTAAGTCTATGAAGTTTTTTTCCCTTTTCAGTAAACACTTCTATCATCCCTTTCGCATGCATATCGTGCTTCACTGAAACCGTATACCACCCTACCGATCCTTCAAATTTTGTTTTTTGTTTTTTGAAGGTGTCAATCACACCATTCACAATTTCTGTATAGGTGAGTTCTTTTTTCCCCTGCAACGTATGATGAATGGCTTTTGAAAAAAGGTCATAAACTTTCCTTTCGATCTTTATTATACGGCCGGTATTAGGATTCGCTATTTCGATCTTATCAGAAGTGGTTGCAGGCATAAAAAAAGATTGTACATTAATTTACTTAATAATCCGGAATTGATCCTTTAATGGATCATTTGCGTTTTAGTAAAAAAAATGTTTTCATCAGCGATGCACATTCCTCTGCGAGTACACCTCTCGTTAATTCTGTTTTGGGGTGAAATGGCCAGTTTGATCCGCTTACACGCAAATAGCCATTTTTTTCATCAGAGGCACCGTATACAATTCTTGAAATCTTGCTCCAGTATAAAGCGCCGGCACACATAAGGCAGGGTTCAACTGTGATATAAATAGTGGCATCAGGAAGGTATTTGCTTCCAAGAAAATTAAATGCAGATGTCAGGGCAATGATCTCCGCGTGTGCTGTGGGATCTGATAATTTTTCTACCTGGTTATAACCCCGTGCAATGATTTTACGATTCATAACAATTACAGCGCCAACCGGTACTTCATCTTCATCATATGCCATCTGTGCCTGTTTCAGCGCCTGCATCATGTAATCCTCATCATTCATAAATCATATTCTTTATCTATGGTCTGTGGACTATGCCACCACTTATAAAAGTCCTTCCTTCCTCCTTTGTTTCTTCAAAAAATCAGTTCCGAATGTGAGCTTTTTAGCTGCAGGAGATTTTTCGGTGATCACTCTCCAGAAAGGAGTAATATCCCGGAGAGGAGTTCCATTTGTATATTCTTCCCAGGCCGCTTCAGCTGATATGCGAATAAAAATTCCTGTTGTAAGCGGGCAGGTTACTTCTGCATGATATTCGGCAGCGAGGTCATTTCTGATTGTAGTAATATCAACCTGGCTCCCTTCCGGAATCTGCCTGATATACGCATCAACCAGTTTTGGAGTTGGAATAAGCATTATCTGACCTTCACGGATACCAGCGAAACCTTTTGTAGCTTTTTCAAGAACGGGACTCCGGTCAATGTTGAGTTTTTCCTGCCACGATTTTCGCCTGGAAGCCGCCATAATTCCGGATTGTTCAACTAAGCTAAAAAATTTACTTTTAAAAACATGAATCTTACTCAATCCATAACAATCCGCGAAGCAACAAAAGATGATGCACTCGTGGTAGCACATCTCAGCCAGGAGACATTCCGCGATACATTTGCTGCTGCCAACACAAAGGAAGACATGGATAAGTTTCTTAAAGAGCAGTTTACAATAGGACGTTTGATGCTCGAAGTTGGATCAAGGGATAATTATTTTTTCCTTGCAGAGGTGAATGGTGAATTATCAGGCTATGTAAAATTACGTAACAGCGCTTCTCCAATGTCACTTGGAATTTATAATGCAATGGAAATTGCAAGGCTCTATTCTGTTGCTTCCATGATTGGTAAAGGAGTGGGGAGTTCCCTGATGAAAAAAGCAATAGACTTTGCAATTGAAATGAAAAAAAAGGCACTCTGGCTCGGTGTGTGGGAAAAAAATCAGAGGGCTATTGAATTTTATAAAAAGTGGGGATTTGAAAAATTTGGTGAGACAGATTTCCTTCTCGGAAATGATGTTCAAAAAGACTGGCTGATGTGGAAGAAAATTTAAAATCACCATTACGATGTAAACAAAATATTCATAAGCAATGTTCAATAATCAAATTCGTGTCCCATCCTGTTACATCATCTACAAATACCATTTCAGCATTGAAAAATTGAACATTGATTATTGAATATTAGATACGCAGATCAGCTATCTCAATGATTAAAAAAAGTTTAGTTTACAATTTTTTTAAATAGTCCAAGCTTGCCTTTGAATGGCGGATACTTGATTTTGGGATCAAACCATGTTGGTGTTTTCATGATGGATTTATGATGTGTAAAAACATCAAAAGAATATTTTCCATGATAGGCGCCTATGCCGCTGTTTCCTCTCCCGCCGAAAGGAAGATTGAAGTTGGTAAGGTGCCAGCTCGCATTGTTAATGCATCCGCCGCCGAAAGAAACTTTTTCAAGCCATAATTTTTCTTTCTCCCGGCTTTCAGTAAAAACATACAATGCTAATGGATCAGGATGCCGGTTGATGATTTCTCTGGCCTCCTCGTGTGTTCTGAAAGTAAGAACAGGAAGTACGGGTCCGAATATTTCTTCTCCCATCACAGCCTTATCGATGGAAACATTTTCCAGTATGGTAGGTTCAATAAACCGCGATGAAGCATCATGTTTTCCGCCGAATACTATTGTTCCTTCATTGATGTATTTCACAAGGCGGTGAAACTGTTTTTCATTTATAATGCGCCCGTAGTCATGACTTGTTGAAGCATCTTCAGAAAAAAAAGCTTTTATTGTTTCAACAAGAGATGCCACAAGCCGCTCTTTTATATTTTCATGTACAAGCAGAAAATCGGGACCAACACACATCTGGCCAACGTTTGAAAACTTTGTAAGGGCAATTCGTTTTGCTGCTACCCTGATATTTGCATCCTCTTCTACAATGCAAGGACTTTTTCCACCCAATTCGAGTGTTACAGGAATGAGTTTATGGGCAGCCATTTCATAAATCATTCTTCCAACATGTGTACTGCCTGTATAAAAAATATGATCGAACCTGAAATCGTTAATCATCCGGGGAACGATAGTTGCACCCTCACCCGTTTGATAACGAATATATTCAGGTGGAAATGTTTCGCAAATGATCTTTCCCATTGTGGCAGATGTTTCTCCAGCAAATTCCGATGGCTTCATTACAACACAATTGCCTGCTGCAATAGCGCCTATTACAGGCGTCAATAAAAGCTGGAACGGATAATTCCATGGACCGATGATAAGAATAACACCAA
>JBJMLW010000483.1:0-3520 GCA_045805105.1 Flavisolibacter sp.
AATCTTATGGCAAGGCAGAACAACAGGAATACACAAAGAGAAAGAAGGAGTGAAGAACAAAAGCGTGATGCAGCTGGCAATTCATTGCGTCTTCATGTTGAAAGTCGTGAGCCAAGATATAACAACGAGCGTGAAAGAGAAACCAGGCACGCAAGCCTGAACAGGTACGACTGGAATGACCTGTATGAAAGAAGCAGCATTTGATTGTGGTACGCTCTGGACAATTTAGAAGTTGCTAATTCCCACAAAAATTATTGGTTTATTCGTTCATTTAAGCGATGTCAATACAATTCTTTTGATTGTTCCAACAAGTATGAAGCCCTGCTAACATATTGCTGCATTTGAATGATCTTACCTTGATTATTAAACTGCCAGATCTCGTGCACTTCTGCAGTTTTCATTTTTCCTCCTTTGTCTGTTAATTCCTGTCTTCCCCAGATAAAAACCCAGTCATCGTTATGATCTTTTGCCCTGGCAGGCATCCATGAATAAATAAATGATTGTACCGAAAGATATTTATCCCTCGTTTTTTTTACTGCTCTCAGGATCGAATCTGTCTTACCGTTTAAAATTCTATCCGGATATACTATTGTTACTGAATCGGCAAAATCAGAAGCTTTCCGTGTAATGTCCCCATTCTCAAATTCCTTCCATATTTCGGTCACTATTTTTAAATATTTATAGTTCCCGGTTTTGAACCCACCTGAATAAATGGGAGAGTAGGGATAGTAAATGCCGCTGTCTGACGGTTCAGTTACACCATGTGGAGATGTGTTCGGGTTATGGCTGCAGGCTAGAAGTCCGATGAAGGCTGCAGATAGTAAAAAGGCAATTTTTATTTTGTCCATTGCCAGACAAATGTAGCAGCTGTCAGGCAAATCATATCAAATGGAAGGGAACTGTAAACGAAGTGCTCGAGGTAGTTCAGCTTGTTATACGCCTGGGTGATAGAAAGCAAAAAGCACCAAGTTTGTTTTTGTACTGGCCTAAGCCAATATTACTTACTAACCCGATGCTCTTTTAAATTGAAGTGGAAGAATCTTTTTGAGGGACCTACCTGCAGTGATCTGTTGAAGGATGCTGCATTTCTCAATTATGAATCTAAGATAACCCCTTTGAATATTCGACTCCAAATATTTTGCTTCATTGTTCTGCACTGTTTGTACACGAGTTTTTGCACAAACGTATTGCAGAAAGAAGTGAGTTTTTGACAGTCATAACCATTGTAAATTATGGACAGAATGGTTTGGGTTCATAATTATTATCCGGTTTTTGTTTGGGATAATCGCTACATTAAACCAAACTCCCTTCAATGACCCGTTTTATTCTTTTTACGTTTGTCATTTTTCAATTGAATGAGGCAGCGGCCCAATACAAAAATGACAACGTCCTGTTCAAGACAGTCTTTCCTAAGGATCTGTGTAAAGCATTCGAAAGCAATCCGGGATATTTATTACTTGATGTTCGTTCATCGGGTGAATACAACGATACTTCAGCCAGTACTGGTCTGAACCTTGGACATCTGGAAGCGGCAAAAAATATTGATATCAGGGAAGTGGGCAGAAGACTCAATGAAATTGCTGATTATAAAAATAAGCCTGTCTTTGTTTATTGTTCGCATAGCCAGCGTAGCAGGAGGGTTAGTAAAATGCTTGCCGATAGCGGATTCACGAATGTCAACAATATTAATGGTGGCATGACCGCGATTCAATTACTGGATGAAGTGCAGGGTGCATGTCTGCGCTCGAAAATCATTTCTGCAAATGCATACTCGATCGTGTCGCCCTCAGCTGTTTGTAACAGACTGTCTGGTAAATCCAATCGCGTTTATTTGCTTGATGTCAGGGCTGATTCTGCCTGGGATCATCTTGCACAGAATGCAAAGATGAATGCATATGGTTATCTGAAAGGCACAAAACACATTGCACTGGCAAATTTGAAATCACGTTTGCAGGAAATTCCACGTGATAAAGAAATTATTATCACAGACCTGTTTGGAAATGAAGCCGCGGTAGCTGCTCAATTACTCATGCAGAATAATTTCGAACACGTATCAGCAATGCTTGAAGGATTCGACAGGTGGATACTCTCAGATGCAAGCTGTAATAAGGAGTTCTATATTTCAGCGGCACCGTATTCAATTATGGGTAGCATCGAGTTTTCGAAATATTATCCAACTGCAAAAAATCCATTGATCCTTGACATTCGCTCTGACGACGAATTCGAAAACAGGCATGCTGATAGTTATCGCAATATTGGCCACCTGAAAAACGCTATACATATTTCTTCTTCAGAACTAGTCAATCGAATAAAGGAAATTGAAAAGTATAAATCAGCACCCGTGATCGTTTACGGATTTTCCGGATCAGCTGAAGCATACATGAGCGCCAGCCTTCTCGCTTCAAAAGGATTCAAAGATGTTAAACTGCTCTCCGGAGGATTATTTAATCTGAGATGGACAGCTTCAAATGTGGAAGGGCTTTATTTTATGCATGACTGGGTGGAAAATGTTCCTGAAGAGAATAAATAAGAGTGGTCAGTGGTGAGTGGTGAATTTGTCAGGCGCTGGAATAAAAAAAACTGCGCCCGACGGAAAGCTTTTCTGATTTTGCATTGGCAGTATTGAAATATTATTCTTCCTCCCTGTTCCCCACGTCAAGTAAATGATGATCAAAACAGTGCAAACATTGAAGCCCCTTATCAACACGCATACATCATTTTCTATTTAATTTAAAATTGAACGCGCTGTTATAGAAACAAAAAATGGCAGGAAGATGTTTTCGTATAAGATTAACAATTGCAAATATCAGATTCACCGACGGGATCATTTAGGTGTTTGAATTCAATTCGCTTAGGTGCTAAGTTGCAAACGTTTTTGTACCGCTGTCATTTGAGAATTGCAAGATAAAAGCCATGATACGGAGAATAAAGACTACCTTACGCCGTCCCGGGAGCTATCTGCAATTGAGATCTGAATGTGAAAGACGCCGCGCGGCAGAAAAATAAATTAACATCAATGAAAAAAAATTCTATTGTCCAGTTTGTATGTTTTCAGACTGAACTGGATCTTAATACGTTTGTAATTTCATGGGAACAATATTCTAAATCGCTTGGTAAAGATCTGGATGTAGTGCTTCATAAACAGGAATCTGGGAAAAAGAAATTCAGATATGTATCACGTCATACATCTTCACAGGATGATTTTCGTTTTGTATTTGTAAAAGGAAAGAAGCCTGAACATTTTGTTGATTACAATGTGAAAGTGGTGCAGGCAGGCGGATATCTACCATTGCAGATAGGAAGCATCCGCGAAGCACAAAGAAAGGAAAGCAAGGTTCTTGTTTTTCTCAACCAGGAACCAGATATGAATGAGTTTAAAAAACTCGGGAACTACCAGGATCTGAATATTTACCAGGCTTATTTCGAAAGCAGCAACTTCAGTTATATTCTGGAATATTTTGTCGCCGATAAACTACTTGATCAATTCCTCACTGACTTGAAACTGCATTGTAACGAAGAA
>JBJMLW010000484.1:0-13337 GCA_045805105.1 Flavisolibacter sp.
AATAAATACATAAAACAACCACTAACGAACAATAAAAACAAATGAGTCAACAGTGCCGTCATATCATCTATTTTCTTTTCAAGGAATTCAACATCTCCTTCATGCAGATCGGGTAGTTTCATCCCGGTTTGTTTGTTGTTGTCTGTTGCCAGTAAAGAACCAATGGTAAACAAACGATCCTGGATTTCTTTCAGCTCGTTTCGTAAAACGGCATCATCCACCTGGTCATTCACCATCCCGATCCATGA
Organism: Flavisolibacter sp.; assembly: GCA_045805105.1. Classification (GTDB taxonomy): domain Bacteria; phylum Bacteroidota; class Bacteroidia; order Chitinophagales; family Chitinophagaceae; genus Flavisolibacter. Next base: position 249 of record JBJMLW010000484.1, read on the forward strand.
ATTCAATTCATCTACTGTTCCATATGTTTCAATGCGAATATCATTCTTGGGAACCTTCGTTCCTCCGATCAACGAAGTACTTCCCTTATCACCTGTTTTTGTATAAATTTTTATGGACATAGAACTAAATCAAAACTTCGATTTTTGGTTTTTTGATCATTGATATGCAAAATCACAGATCACAGATCATTACATCATAGTTTTTTCCATTGCTTTCCTTTTATCGCTTTCAATTACACCATCACGCAGCCTTACAATCCTGTGAGCATAGTTTGCAATATCTTCTTCATGGGTAACCAGGATCACTGTATTTCCAGCGTCATGAATCCGCGTAAAGATCTCCATGATTTCATATGATGTTTTGGAATCGAGGTTTCCTGTTGGTTCATCAGCAAGTATAATTGACGGATCATTAACCAGTGCCCTTGCAATGGCAACACGCTGGTTTTGTCCACCGCTCATTTCATTTGGTTTATGATGGCTTCTGTCGGACAGACTAACCTTTTCAAGAACCTGCATTGCCTTTTGCATCCGCTGACGCTTGGGTACACCTGCATATACAAGCGGAAGCGCAACATTTTCTACGGCCGACAAACGTGGCAGCAGGTTGAACTGCTGGAAAACAAACCCGATCTCCTTGTTTCTTACTTCTGCAAGTTCATTATCGGTTGTACTGCTGACATCTTTGTCATTCAGTATATATTTTCCTGATGTTGGCGTATCAAGGCAACCCAGGATATTCATCAGTGTACTTTTACCTGAACCTGACGGGCCCATAAGTGCCACATATTCATTTTTGCGGATATCAAGCGATATTCCTTTCAATACCTCTATGACCTGCTTTCCCAGGAAATAATTTTTCTTCAGATTTTCCAGATGAATGATGCCTTGCATTGCTTAGTCAGGTTTTTTAATAACCCTTGGTACTTTAAAAAATTTATCGTCATGGCTGGATGCATTCTTTAAAGCATCTTCCCTGGTAAGCATTTCTCCCGGAACATCTTCCCGAAAAATATTTACCTGACCGGTCATGTGTAGAAGTGGCTCAACATTTTCAGTATCGAGTTCTTTCAACTTGTCTACAAAACCAATCATGTTTTCCAGGTCTGCCTTTATCTGTTCACGTTCTTCATTTGAAAATTGAAGCATGGCCAGCCTGGATAATTTATCAATCAGTGCATCGTCTACGTGCATGCAACAAATATAGTGATAACTAAGACCTATACAGGTACACCTTAATGAAACCTAACCAGCAACCATCAACCAGTAACCAGCAACACTTATCTTCGCCTTTATGCCAAAGGAGATTGTAGTTAGCGGTATCAGGCCAACCGGTTATTTACACCTTGGAAATTATTTTGGTGCTGTGCAGAATTATGTGCGAATGCAGGAAAATTATAACTGTTATTTTTTTGTAGCTGACTGGCATTCCCTCACAACACATCCTGATACAAGTGGTTTGCGGGAAAGTGTCATGCGTGTATTAGCAGAAAACATTGCAGCTGGTCTCGACCCGGACAAAGTTTGCCTTTACGTACAAAGCAGTATTCCTGAAATTGCGGAGCTATATCTTTTACTGAATATGATGGCCTATAAGGGTGAACTCGAAAAAACAGTCACCTTCAAGGATAAGGTGCGTCAGCAACCAGATAATGTAAATGCTGGCCTTCTTACTTATCCTGTTTTACAGACAGCCGATATTATCATTCACCATGCCTTATATGTTCCGGTTGGGAAAGACCAGGAACAGCACCTGGAAATGGCAAGAACTTTTGCCAATCGATTCAACCACCGCTATGGTGAATTATTTCCTGAACCACAGGCATTCAATTTCGGATCAGAACTGATCAAGGTTCCAAGTCTTGATGGTACTGGTAAAATGAGTAAAAGTGAGAACCAGATGGCTACACTTTACCTGGCTGATGATGATGAAAGCATTCGTAAAAAAGTAATGAAGGCAAAAACCGATGCCGGCCCTTCAGAACCTGATTCAAAAATGCCGGATTATATCCAGAATATTTTCCAGTTAATGAATCTGGTAAGCGATGAGAGCACGATTCAAAAATTTACAAGTGATTTTAACAGGGGCTCTATCCGTTATGGAGATTTGAAAAAACAGCTTGCAGAGGATATGGTTCGTTTTATTGCTCCTATCAGGGAAAAAACAAATTCCATTCTGAGTGATGAGAAATACCTGCAAAAGGTGATCAGGCAGGGAGCAGAACAATCAAGGGAGAGCGCTTCAGAAACCATCAGGTCTGTACGCAAAGCCGTTGGCCTGAATTATTGATGATTTGTGTATAGCCACAAACATTGTATGTTTATGTCAGTGACTGATTAAAATGAAATCTATATTTTTAACGACTATTTGAGCAAGGGCTGATAAAGTTCCCGGTATGGCGAAAACTAAGAAAGCAAAACATATTGCAATTGCCGGAAATATCGGCGCTGGCAAAACTACATTGACAGAATTGCTCAGCAAACATTATAAATGGATCCCTCATTTTGAAGATGTGGATCATAATCCTTACCTCAATGATTTTTATGAGGATATGCCCCGATGGAGTTTCCAGCTCCAGATTTATTTCCTGAACAGCAGGATTAATCAGCTAATTGAAATCCATAAGGGAACGGAAACAGTAGTGCAGGACAGAACCATTTACGAAGATGCCCACATATTTGCACCGAATCTCCATGAAATGGGTTTAATGAGCAAACGGGATTTTGATAATTATTTTAAATTTTTTCTCACGCTGAAATCCATGATACAACCGCCTGACCTGTTGATTTATTTGCAGGCATCTGTTCCTACATTAGTTGGACAAATTCAAAACAGGGGAAGAGAATATGAAGAGAACATCAGGCTTGATTACCTTAAAAGACTGAATGAATATTACAATAAATGGATTGAAACTTATAAGGAAGGTCCGCTACTGATCATTAACGTTGATGATAACCGCTTCCCATCAAATGAAGAAGACCTTGGGTCCATAATCAACAGGATCGACGCCCAATTGTATGGATTATTCTAATGATTACATGTAAGAGGCGTATGGCTCCGTTTCATCAAGCAATGTCTGGATTTTAATCAGCCAGTCGTATTGTTGTTTCCTGTTACGGCTATGATCTGAATCTTCATCATACATTTTCTGGAATTCTTCTTTCTGTGCTACAATGTTCTGGTAGATATCATTAATATCTCTCTTGAAAGTTCTCCTGTTAAACTCATAATTCTGCAATGCTTCGTTCAGTTTGCGGGCGAAGATCTCCGTAATATCAAAATGTCCCTGCTCGTGTGCGAGGATATAATCTGTCCTCATCAATCCCCATGATTTTACTTTTGAAAAATTACAGGTGATGTGATAAGTAAGTTTTCCATTCTGTAACTGGTAAGCTATACCAAGGCTTGTGCTGGTGGAAGCAACTGCATCAGTTCCTCTTTTTGGCTCGCATTGAAAATCATCCCAGCTCAAACGTTGTGTTTGTGTCCACGGAATGTATTCATTAGTTTCTTCAGCTGTTACATTTGAAATGACAACCTGCGCAACTGGTTCTTGTTGCACCTGCTGTTGGGGTGCAGGCCTGCCAGAAAATGTCAGCACCAGGAGGGCTGATGAAAAAAGGTGGAAGAGATTCATGGTTATATATCAACGGTTTGGATTAAATAATAGTATGCTCGTTTATAGAGCCACTGTTATTAAAAATAAAAATTCAATTTTATTTTTTATAGTGCCTGAACGCCAAAAGGCCTGATTCTTCGGCCAAACCTTATTTTCAGCCGATTTTATCCGGGTTACTTTCTTTAAAATAGGTCCTTGGGAAAGCAGGCAATTAAAAGAGAAAGGCCTTCAATAGAAGGCCTTGACATATTAAATTAAATAACCGGGGCTGAATCCAGAATCTCTTTCTGAACACCGGATGCAAACTTTTCAAAATTTCGTATGAAAAGACTCGCGAGAAGTTTTGATTTTTCCCTGTATTCTTTGGGGTCAGTCCATGTATTAACCGGGTTAAGTATTTCTGAAGGAACACCTGGTACTTTTGTAGGAATAGCAAAACCGAAAACCGGATCTTTAATGGTTTCTGCCTGATCAAGTTTTCCTTCCAGCACTGCAGAAATCATTGCGCGTGTATAGGAAAGTTTCATCCGATGGCCCACACCATACGGTCCTGCCGTCCATCCGGTATTTATCAGCCACACATTTACGTGATGCTTTTCCATTTTTTTGCCAAGCATCTCAGCATATTTTCCAGGATGAAGTGGTAGAAACGGAGCCCCGAAACAGGCACTGAAAGTGGGCTTTGGTTCTGTTACTCCTGCTTCTGTGCCAGCCACCTTTGCTGTATAACCGGAAATAAACTGGTACATCGCCTGCCCCTTTGTTAGTCTTGATATAGGTGGCAGAATCCCAAATGCATCACATGTAAGAAAGAAAATATTTTTAGGTATGTTTCCAACAGATGGTTCCTGGGCATTGCTGATATAATCGAGTGGGTAGGATACTCTTGTATTTTCTGTTATGCTTTTATCATCGAAATTGATGCTGTTGCTACCCTTATAAAATGTTACATTTTCAACAAGAGCGCCATGGCGGATTGCCTGGTAGATCTCTGGTTCTTTTTCAGACGACAGGTTAATAAGCTTGGCATAACAGCCTCCTTCGAAATTGAACACATTATCGTCGGTCCATCCATGTTCATCATCACCAATAAGTTTTCGATTCGGATCGGCACTAAGTGTTGTCTTACCGGTACCGCTAAGACCGAAGAAAATTGCAGTATCACCATTTTTGCCCATATTGGCAGAGCAATGCATGCTCAGCACATTTTTATCATGCGGTAGGATATAATTCAGAATAGTAAATACTCCTTTCTTGGTTTCTCCGGTATATCCTGAACCTGCAATTAATATCATCCGGTGTTTAAATGAAATGACTGATGCATTGTGTTGCCGGATACCACATTCATTAGGATCGAGTCGCAATCCCGGGGCACAGATCACCTGCCATTCAGCTTTAAAATCATCCAGTTCATCTTCATCCGGTCTCAGAAACATGTTATATGCAAAAAGGTTTGTCCACGGTTTTTCTGTTGTCACTCGTATGCTGGTTCTGTAACGTGGGTCTGCACATGCATAACAGTCACGTATCCATATTTCATTTTTCTGATTAAGATACTCAGTAATTTTTTTTAGAATAGTCTGGAAACATTTTTCATCAACCGGAATGTTCACATCATTCCAGTCAATACTGTCTTTTGTGATTTCGTCTTTAACTGTGAATTTGTCTTTAGGAGATCTTCCTGTAAATTCTCCGGTATTAATTGCAAGCGCGCCGGTATCAGTAATTACACCTTCTCCCATTCGGAGTGTATCCTGTATTAATTCATCCGGCGAAGATTGATAGTGAATGCTTTCAAAATATTTTAATCCAAGCTTCACAAGGTACTCTTTGGGCATAGAAATAGTAGGCACAGCCATATACAGCAATCGTTTAGAGGACGAAGTTAAGTCATAAAAAATTCGTGCCTAGGTCCCGTGTAGCATGTACACGAAGGATTTTTTATTCATTTAAATAATATTTAATGCGGATTTCATCATTTCGGTTACTTTGCCCGCCATATAATTACTTATAATGAAAAATCTTCCTTTAAATCCACAGATATTTATTAATAACAGGAAACGATTTACTGAAAGGATGAAGCCTGCTTCCATTGCTGTTATTGTAAGCAATGATGAAGTTCCCAGTAATGGCGATGCCCTTTATACTTTTCGCCAGAACAGTGATTTGTACTGGTTATCAGGAATTACACAGGAAGATACTATGGTGATACTTTTTCCTGATAATCCCGATCCTAAATTCAGGGAAGTGCTGGTTCTTGTAAGACCTAATGAAATGAAAGAAAAATGGGATGGGAAACGTCTTCGCAGGGAAGAGGCCACACAGGCTTCCGGTATAAAAACTATTGTATGGCTGGAATCTATTGATGCCGTGCTCCAGACATGGGTACACCTTGCAGATACTATTTATCTCGATACGAATGAAAACGACAGGAAGGCAAGCCTGATCGAAACAAGGGATTATCGCTTTGTAAAAGAAATGAAAAAGCGCTATCCGCTTCACCAGTACGAAAGGGCGGCAAAAGTACTTAAAGAACTGAGGGGAATTAAAACAGAACTCGAAGTGGAAGTAATCAGCAAAGCGATAGAGATTACAAAAAATGCTTTAATAAGGGTAATGAAATTTATTCGTCCCGGTGTAATGGAATATGAAGTTGAAGCTGAAATTGTACATTCTTTTCTCAGTCAGCGTTCGAGTGGTGAAGCATACAACAGTATCATTGCAAGTGGTGACCGCGCAAGAACATTGCATTATGTATCAAATAATCAACAATGCCTCGATGGGGAAATGCTGTTAATGGATTTTGGTGCATCCTATGGTGGTTATAATGCAGACCTTACACGAACAATTCCAGTTAACGGAAAATTTACCCGCAGACAGAAAAGCATTTACAATGCATGCCTGGATCTTCACGATTATGCTAAAAGTTTACTGAAACCGGGGATCAGTATTGTTGATTATACAGAAAAGGTAGGAGAGGAAGCAACGAAACAATTTATAAAGCTGGGGTTATTGAAAAAAACGGATGTCAAAAATGAAGACCCGGACAACAGGGCTTATAGAAAATATCTATACCACGGTATTTCACATCACCTGGGTCTCGATGTTCATGACCTCGGCACCAGAACAGAACCTATCAAAGCCGGAATGCTTTTTACAGTTGAACCAGGAATTTATATTGAAGAAGAACAAATAGGCGTGCGCATTGAAAATAATGTCTGGATTACGAGAGGAGGGAATAGAGATTTGTTTAAGGATGTGCCGATAACGGTGGAGGAGATTGAAGGTATAATGAAGTCCACAGTCGACAGACGTCAGACGTCAGACGGCTGTTGATAGAAAAAACCCTTAAATCGAGGATGAAAAAATCATATATAAAGAGTATTATTCTCATTCTATTGCATGCTACAGGGTTAGTATTGCTAATGTCATTTAAATTCGAGAAACTAAGAGTTTGGAAAATTGCAATGGAACTATCTGATGAGATTCATACTACAGCTTTAACTTTTCCAGATTATGAAAAGTTTTCACTTTGTAATCAAATAAAGAAAGCAGCAGATTCGGTTGTTTTAAATATCGCCGAAGGATGCACTTTGCAAACCGACAAAGAATTCAAAAGATTTTTGGTCATTGCCAATCGTTCAGTCAATGAAGTTGTTGCCTGTTTATATCTTTCAATCCGAAGAAAATATATAGATAAGCCAAGATTTAATACTTTGTATGACGGTTATTTAAATTTAGTCCGCCAGATTCAATCTTTCATTAAATCACTTGAATAAAAGGAAACGTCTGACGTCTGATGACTGACGACCGATGACTATTTATTATGAAACAACTTCCAAACCTCTTCACCCTTCTCAATCTCATCTTCGGCTGCATTGCTATTGTGTTTATTCTTCAGACAGGGGAGAACATTGTTGTAATGGATAATACAGGTGCAACACAGGTGGTGCTTCCGGAAAAGATCTGGATGGGCGCTCTTTTCATTTTTGCCGCATCATTAATTGATTTCCTTGATGGCTTTCTTGCCAGGTTGTTGAATGCACCTTCAGAAATGGGGAAGCAACTCGATTCATTAAGTGATGTGGTAAGTTTCGGTGTAGCACCAGGTATGATCCTTTACCAGTTGCTCCGCATCGGCTTTGCAAGAGATACCAACGGGCTCGATATTTCGATCATGGCGCTGCTACCTGCTTTTATTTTTACAGGTGCGGTTGCCTGGCGCCTGGCCAAATTCAATATCAGTACAGACCAGGAACACAGTTTCAAAGGAATTCCTTCACCCGCTGCTGGACTTTTCATTGCTTCTTTCCCTTTAATCATCTGGTACCAGTATTTTAATATACAGGAACTTTTTATCAATCCATGGTTTTTATACGGAATCATTCTTGTTGTGAGCTACCTGATGTTGTGTAACCTTACATTCATGTCAATGAAATTTAAAGACTATTCCTTTAAAAATAATTCACTGAAATATACTCTCCTGATTCTTTCGCTTGTCAGTATCATTTTATTGAAATGGCTCGCAGCGCCGGTGATCTTTATTTTGTACATTATTTTTTCAATGATTTCTAAAGAGAAAACAATTTCGATTGTGTAGAAATATTCCATGGTCCATGGTCTATCGTCTATTGTCCCTCACTACTTTTCCTTAGTTTGCGCTTAAATTCTATACATGAAATTTGATGTCCAGGTTAAGGTAATGCCCCTGAAAGAACTACTGGATCCGCAGGGAAAAGCGGTTATGACAGGTCTCGGCAATCTTGGATTCCGGAATGTTGCTGATGTACGTATTGGGAAAAACATCAGCCTGCAGATTGATGCTCCTTCAAAAGAAGAAGCAAGGCGGATTGCTGAAGAAGCTTCTAAAAAACTTTTGGCAAATCCTGTAATGGAATACTTTGAAGTGAATATTAGTTGATTGTAGAAAAGTTGACTGGTTGATATGTCAGCCGGATAAGATTCAAATTTAACTGGATCAATAAATTAACCTCATCAACTTTCCAACTATTTACCATGCTTTATCTGGTTCCCACACCCATAGGTAATTTAAAAGATATCACCCTGCGTGCATTGGAAATCCTGAAAGAGGTGAATGTCATCCTGGCTGAGGATACGAGGAATACATCAAAGCTTCTCCAGCATTACCAGATCCAGACACCACTTACTCCTTATCACCAGCATAATGAACATAAAATTTTGCAGCACCTCGTAGACCAGATGCTTTCCGGAAAGACCATGGCAGTTGTAACGGATGCCGGTACACCTGGAATTTCGGATCCTGCTTTTTTACTTGTAAGAGAATGCATCAGGAATAATATTAAGGTGGAAACACTTCCTGGTGCAACGGCTTTTGTTCCGGCACTGATCAACAGCGGACTTACCAGTAACCGCTTTGCATTTGAAGGATTTTTGCCACTGAAAAAAGGAAGGCATACACTTCTTACCCGACTTGTTGAAGAAGACCGGACAATGATTTTTTATGAATCTCCTGTAAGACTCATTAAAACCCTTGAGGATTTTATAAAATACTTTGGTGCAGACCGCCAGTGCAGTGTAAGCAGGGAACTGACAAAAATTTTTGAAGAGAATGCGAGAGGCACAGTCCGGGAAGTCCTGAATCATTTCACGCAAAAAACTGTTAAAGGTGAAATCGTAATTGTACTCCAGGGCAGGGAATGAACGTTCTCATTTTTTTCCGCACACATTTTGTAACACAATCAAAAATTTCACAATGAAAAGTTTACTGGCTACTCTTTGCCTAGTTTTCAGCCTTTGTGCTGGTGCGCAGGTACGGGAAATTCCTGAAGCTGTAAAAGATGCTTTTAACAACCAGTATCCCGATGCCGACAGTGTGAAGTTTGAAGACAACCTGGTAAATGTGCATGTTTCGTTCCTGGAAGATGGGGAACGTTTTTATGCTACATACACCAACAAAGGCGAATGGAAGCAGACAGAAAAAGGATGGGATTTCAGCAAACTTGATTCAGAAGTGCAGGATGGATTTTCAAAAAGCAAGTATGCAAACGAATGGAAAGTGAAGGAAACTTCTGTTATCTATCTTCCCGACGGTAGCGAACGGTACCGTGTAAAGGTTGCAAAAAATGATGTTCAGAAAAAATATCTTTTTTTCGATAAGTCGGGTCGGCTCATCCGCGATTCCCTCACGATATAGAAGAAGACCATGGACCATAAACCATGGCGGGTCAATTCAATAATGATTTTTCTTATACAGGTTCTACCATCGTCCATGGTCCATGGTCTGGCGTGTGCATCCATCATCCTCACTACTTTTCCTTACGTTTGCGCAACTTTAAATCCCCGCATGGTACCATGAAGAAAATTATTCTTTTCTCATCCGTTGTTATTTTTTCCACCATCGTTCATGCACAACCAGACCGCTGGCAACAGCGGGTGAAGTATAACATGATTGTGGACATGAATGTGCAGACCAACCAGTTTACCGGTAAACAAAAGCTTGAATACACGAATAATTCTCCGGATACCCTTTACCATGTTTTCTATCATCTTTACTGGAATGCATTTCAGCCTAACAGCATGATGGATGTAAGAAGCAGAAGACAGGGTACGATTGTATTAAGACAAGACCGGCAGGGCAATGATATTGTTGACTGGGATCCACGTGTGCAGGACAGGATACTTAACCTGAAAGAAGATGAAATCGGGTATGAAAAAGTTTCTGTTGTAAAAATGAATGGAAGACCACAACAAATGAAACTTCATGAAACCATTATGGAAGTTATTCTCGATCACCCGATACTCCCGAAGTCTAAAGTAAACTTCGAACTCGAATGGACTTCTCAGGTGCCGTTGCAGATTCGCAGAAGTGGAAGGGATAATCCAGGTACCCAGGTGCGTTATACCATGACCCAATGGTATCCGAAGATGTGTGAATATGATTATGAAGGCTGGCATCCCACACCCTATATCGCTCGTGAGTTTTACGGTGTGTGGGGTGATTATGATGTTACAATATCAATAGATAAAAATTATTTACTCGGAGGTAGCGGCACAATAGCAAATGCCAGTTCGGTAGGTTTTGGATACCAGGATAAAAATATCAAGGTTGCCCGGCCATCCGGTGATAAACTAACATGGCATTTCATTGCACCAAATGTGCATGATTTTGCATGGGCTGCCGACCCGGAATATAAACACCTTGTAAGGCAGATCCCGAATGGTCCAACGATTCATGTTTTATACAATGGCACTCCATCGCGACTGGTTTTTGAAAGCATGTCACCTGCGGCAAAGTCATCCTATGGAAATGACTTCAATCGTTATGCAGCCACGTGGGACAAGCAATGGGAAACAGTTGCTGATGCAGCAGTAATTGTATTTCCGTTTATTAAAAAGACATTCGGTGATTATCCATATAAACAATATTCATTCATTCATGGTGGTGATGGCGGTATGGAATATCCAAACTGTACCATGATTTCCGGACCCAGCTTGGGTACTGCATTTCATGAATGGATGCATACGTGGTACCAGATGCAGATGGCTACCAATGAATCGGAGTATCCGTGGATGGATGAAGGTTTCACTGAATGGGCTACGGACAGGGTGGAGGAATACTATCGTCAGCAGGTAAGCCGCAAAACAGTATTGAATAACCCTGAAGCACTGAGAAGATCCGATTCAGCTGCGGCAGCACCTCCTTCACTTCATACTGGTATTTATAATGGTTACCTCACTTTGGCAAGGAGCGGGAGGGAAGAACCCATGACAACACATGCGGATCATTACAATACCAATTATGCTTACAGCAACGCTGCCTATTCCAAAGGGGGTGTGTTTATGGAGCAGCTGGGATATATTGTTGGCGCAGACGTACGAGACAGAATTCTTCTCGAATACTATCGCCTCTGGCATTTTAAACATCCGAATGCTAATGATTTCATGAGGGTAGCGGAAAAAGTAAGTGGTCTGCAGCTCGACTGGTATCGCGAATACTGGGTGAATACTACAAAAACAATCGACTACAGAATAGACAGCCTGGATGAAGTAAATGGGATGACGAGGATCCAGCTTCGCAATCTCGGTATGGTGCCGATGCCACTCGATATTAAAATCACTTTCAAAGATGGGAGCAGTGAATGGCATTATGTGCCTATGAGTCTTATGTTTGGAGAAAAGCCTGCGGAAGAAGGTCAGTCGGGAAGAAAGGTATACGAACCATGGAAATGGACGCATCCTACCTATTCAATAACATCCTCTGGAAAGTTAACCGATATCGTTTCCGTTGAAATTGACCCGAGTTACCGGATGGCAGATATCAACAGGAAGGATAACAGGCTGGAATTGAAATGGTGAGTGAATGCGAACCTGGTTTCTCGTGGAATAAATTGAGGTTTTAAGATATGTTCAATAAAAATCCCGTCCGGTTTTACGAGACGGGATTTTTTATGTTAGGGGCTTTGAGACTATTATGCCTGTTCTACTATACCAGCTTTCACTGCATACATCACCAGTCCGGCCATTGATTTTACTCCGGTCTTGGTTTTCAGTTTGTCGCGGATAGCTTCCACTGTACGCGGGCTGAGGTCTACCATATCAGCGATTTCCTTTGTACTTTTTTCTTCGCACATCAATTTCAGGATCGTCACTTCCTTATCGGTCAGGTGAACGTCGGGCGTAGATGCTTCTGAAGGCTTTTTCGTACGCAGGCCATTCAGGAGGGCCTTGTTGGTAAGATCATTAAAGAAAAATTCCTGCTCGTAACAGGTCCTGATTGCCTGGTATATGGTTTCAGAATCAGATTCTTTAGTAAGGTATGAATTAGCGCCGATCTCCATCATTTTGGTGATGATCGATGCATCATTATTCATGGAAAGCATGATCACCTTCATTTCAGGATACAGCTTTTTGATCTCGGGAAGGGTTGTATAACCATCCATGATCGGCATGTGAATATCCAGCAGAATTACATCAGGCTTTATGTGTTTGAGTAAATTCAGGAGTTGCATCCCATTTTCAGCCTCGGCAATCATCTGGATGTCTTTGCGGCTCGAAAGGGAAGTTTTTACCCCGGTACGGAAGAGCGCATGGTCATCTGCGATTGCAACTTTAATTACAGCGTCAAGATTTTTCATAAGGAATTTTTTAATAAATGGTTTCTATGGTCTAATCTGATTGCAAATTGGTAAAATCCTCTTGTATTAAGTATAGTATTACTACGTGATTTCCGGTTGTGAAAAGTACGATTACTTAGAAAAAGTTCAAACATTGATTAAATTCATGGGAAACCTACCTGTAGTAATCGCCGTAAAGTTACGATAGGGGGAGTAAATACCGAAGACTGAAAATAGGGCAGTAATGCTCTTGTCCACTGTAGTTCAAACCGGTAGTTTTGTTTCAGAAAGTTGATTGAAAGGACAAGTCGCCAAGCCTCTAATTTCCAATGTCCTAGTAATACCGTCCAGTAAGTTTTTGTAAATCCAATACC
>JBJMLW010000485.1:0-3998 GCA_045805105.1 Flavisolibacter sp.
ATCGTGAAACGTAAAATGTGAATGGTCAATCGCGAGAACTACCTGCAAAGAATGAATTTTTAATAGTCTCTGCCTGCCGGCTGGCACGAATTCAATGTTCAGGTTGATGCGTTTGCTCGTGTGATAATTTCGTGTTCGGGGATTCATCCTGGTGAAACTTAATGGGATAGTTGGATTATTTTCTATTCATTTCCGGGATTTTTCTCTTTTTAAGAAAAGAGTATTTAAATAAATTAGGTTTTTTAAACCCTCCCAGTAGCCAGCACCATGTCTCCCGATCTCTTATACCAGCTTTCCTTAACTCTCGTTCCGAATATCGGGGACGTTCATGCTAAAATCCTCATCAAACATTTTGGTGATGCGCGTTCAATCTTCAAAGCATCGCAGGGGATACTTGAACGGATAGAAGGAATCGGTACTGTTCGGGCCAGGTCTATTATTGAATTCAGAAACTTTTTCCTTGCAGAGGAAGAGATGAAGTTTATTGAAAAGTATAAAATAAATGTGCTCTTTCAGACAGACAAAGATTATCCGCAGCGTCTGCTGAATTGTTATGATTCGCCTATCGTATTATTTTATAAAGGAAAAGCAGACCTGAATGCATCCAAGGTGCTTGCCATAGTTGGCACGCGAAGCCAGACCGAATATGGAAAGCATTTTACAGAAAAGCTCGTGAAAGATCTTTCAGAAGAAGACATTCTTGTTGTAAGTGGACTGGCTGCAGGAATCGATGCCGTTGCTCACAAGTCGGCACTGAAAAATAATCTTCCCACAGTTGGTGTTGTGGGTCATGGTTTGGATAAAATGTATCCATATGAACATACTGGTCTTGCCAAGGAAATGGTGAAACAGGGTGGAGGAATCCTTACCGAATTTTTTAGTGGCAACAAGCCGGATAAACACCACTTTCCCTTACGAAATAGAATCGTTGCAGGAATGAGCGATGCTACCGTACTGGTGGAAACACATTTGTCGGGAGGAAGTATGATCACAGCAAAACTTGCCGATTCTTACAACAGGGATGTTTTTGCCGTACCGGGTCGTGCTACCGATAAATACAGCACCGGATGCAATCATCTCATCAAACACAATAAGGCAATATTATTGACAGATGCCACTGAATTAATGGAAGTGCTGGGATGGAAAGACCGGCAGAAAGAAAAAGTAAGTCAGAAAGAATTGTTCATTGAACTGACAACAGAAGAAAGGCACATAGTACAATTGTTGCAGGAAAATGAAAAAATGCACATCGACGACATTAACTTGAAAAGTGTGTTAAGCAGCAGTGCTGTTGCCGCTGCAATCCTCAACCTTGAATTGAAAAATGTTATTGCAAGTTTGCCGGGGAAAATGTACCAGCTGATTTAGGATGCTTGATATAAATCCTGTAAAGTCAAAATTCAAAATTAAAAAGAACGTTTAATAAGTCTCATTTTGTGTCATTATTATTTCCTGAAATTATACAAATAATGCATTAATGAAAAGAGACCGTCTTAATTAATGACACAATTTTGAATTTTTAATTTTGATTTTTGAATTATTTACTCAGCACTTTAACCTCCGTTCTTCTATTTAACGCTCTTCCTTCTTCTGTTTTATTATCCGCAATAGGATGAGTCGCTCCAAATCCTTTTGGTACCAGGCGTGCTACAGAAATTCCATTCGTAACCAGGTATTTTACAACAGCTGCAGCCCTGTTCTGGGAAAGCTTCAGGTTATCTGTTGCCTTGCCTACATTATCCGTATGTCCTTCCACCTGTATACGGACAGTAGGATTTTCTTTAAGAAGCTGAACCAGTTTATCAAGTTCAACCTGGGATTCTATTTTCAGATCAAACTTATTAATATCAAAGAAAACATTACGGAGCACAACGGCAGCATTGGCTTCAATAGGTTGCAACGGAATATTTTTTTCATATGTAGAATCGGGCGATTTTCCTTTGAGTGAATAATTATCAGAATAAAATAAATAACCGCGGCGGTTTACATTAAACGCATAATCTTTACCAACAGGTAGTGTGATCAGGTAATTCCCGAGTTCATCTGTTTGCACACGGGATAATGTTTGTCTTGTTGCAAGATCAATCAGCTCCACTGTTGATGGAAGTCCGGATGCCGTTTTCCTGTCGTAAACCTTTCCTTTAATCCAGAGTGTTTTATTTGGCCTGATGTCGGGTCGCATCTCAAAACTATAAATATCAAGACCACCACGTGAATCACTTCTGTCGCTGGCGTAATAAGCAGTTGCACCGTCTGCAGCAATGAATAATGTTCCTTCGTGACTAATCGTATTAATCGGATAGCCAAGGTTCTCCGGCTTTGTCCATTTTCCTGTAGAATCTTTCCTGATAATAAAAATGTCTTCATCACCATAACCCTGAAGCCCTGAAGAGGTAAAATACATTGTCTGGTTGTCTGCATGAATGAACGGACTGGATTCATCTCCTGCAGTATTAATTGTCGGGCCCATGTTTTCAGGTTCAGACCATCTTCCGTTTGCCTGCATATGCGCTACATAAATATCGCTGCCTCCAAAACCACCTGGTCTCCTGCTGGCGAAATAAAGATCCCGTTTATCTGGCGACAGGCATGGCTGTGATTCCCATTGGTCTGTATTGATCCTGTTTCCGAGGTTCAGTGCTTCGCTCCATCCGCTATTTGTTAGATATGATATATAAAGATCGCAGCTTCCAAAACCATCTTTGCGGTTGCATGCAGTGAACACAAGCCAGTTGCCATCCTGCGAAATATTCTGTGCACCTTCATTTTGAGGTGTGTTAATAGAACCGATCAGGCGGACTGCCTTGCCCCATGTATTTCCGGAACGAATACTTCCAAAAAAATCTTCATTGAAATTATTCAGTCGTCGCGTAAAATAAAGTTCTGATCCATTCACAGGTAATGAAGGAAAGTATTCAGATTCTTCCGAGTTCACTCCGTCGCCAAGGTTTTTCGGGGAGAAAACATACTGGTCATTAGCGTGCGCCTTTGCAAATTCAACAGCAAATTCAAAACTTTTTTTCCTGTACTCCGCAGCCTTTCTTGTGTTTTCGGAAAGTTGGGGTTTCGCCAGTAAAGCGTTGATGCTGTTAAGGGCTTCTTCGAATTTTCCCATGCCGGCCAGGTTGATCGTGTAAGGAAGCCTGTAGTCTGATGTATAATTGCTGTCCAGGGAAAATGCTTTCTCGTAAACAGTGACGCTTTGCGTGTAATTTTTTATTTGTCCGTATACCCCTGCGAGTGAAAGATAGGCATCAACATAATTCGCATCCCGTCTTATGGATTCCTGCAATGATTCTATGGCTTCATTGTACTTTCCTGCCTGTGCTTTTTCTATTGCCTTATCATATGCCTCTATAGCTTTTTTATTGACTTTGGAAGGATCGTATTGGGCTTTTATTATGCCGGGTGCAGCAAAGGATAGCAGCAGGAGAATGCAAAGGTTTTTCATTGTTTGAAGATAGTGATTATTCGGAAGTAAGGTAGTGGGTATTAGGGTATTAAGGTATTAGGGAAGTAAGATATGATGGTATTGGATTACGGGTTTGGGGAATTGGAGCATTAGAGATTAAAGCACAAACAAGAATATAAATAAGTCATCGACCGAAGTTCCTCCTTTGGAGGGCAGAGGCTTTCACGGAACATTAATATACTTATGAATCTGCAGCGACAGCTGCCATTTCGGATGTTCTTTTATATAATCTATTATATCTGGTGTAACAACTGCTGCCTTTGACCATTCCGGTTGCAGGTACAGTTTGCAATTTTCTGAAACAAGTGAAGCCCATTTTTCTGCCCACTTAAAATCGGAATGGTTGAAGACAACAATTTTCAGTTCATTGGCATGGAGTAAAATTTCCGGAAAAGGTTCCTTGAATTTTTTTGGAGATAGTGTTATCCAGTCCCATTCACCGGATAGTGATGAACTTCCTGAAGTTTCCATATGAGTGCGCAGTCCTGCATGATGTAATTCATTGGTGAGTGTAGAAAGATCATGC
>JBJMLW010000486.1:0-5867 GCA_045805105.1 Flavisolibacter sp.
AAAAGACATTCGCATAACAATCTATGCAGGCGTTGAAGACGGACAAAAAATAAGACTGAAAGGATATGGTGGTCCCGGAATAAATGGGGGTCCCGATGGAGATCTGTACATTACTTTCCGCATTGACCCGGATGCACAATTCAAAAGAGACGGGGCAGATCTATATACATCACATGATCTTGATCTGTATACTGCCATTCTTGGAGGAGAAGTTACCATTGAAACACTTACAGGTAAAGTGAAACTAAAGATATCTGCTGAAACACAAAATGGTACCCGCGTGAGGCTGAAAGGGAAAGGTTTTCCCGTATATAAAAAGGAAGGAGAAGCAGGCGACCTCTATGTTACTTACCAGTTAAGAATACCAACCAACCTGTCAGAAAAAGAAAAACAATTATTCCGTGAACTTTCTCAATTAAAATAATCATGCAAACACCGAAGCTCATACCGGCCAGTGAATTCTGTCAGCATCATGAGATAGAAGTGAGTTTTCTTCAGTCACTGGATGAATTTGGACTGATCACGATTACATCGAGAGAGGAAAGCCTGTATATAGATGAAGATGAAATGAATGAAATTGAAAAAATGATCCGCCTGCATTATGATCTCAACATCAATCTCGAAGGCATTGATGCCATCACGCAAATTCTAAAACGAATGGAGACCTTGCATAATGAACTCACTCAATTGAAAACGAAGCTGGCGTTGTTTGAGAAGTGATACGTTGATTAGTCAATATATTCAATTAATCAACTATTCAACTACGTTAAAAAAACGCATCAGCAAAGGATTAGCAATTTTTCCCATCAATAACCCGCTTATACTCATAAGCCGAAAAGTGGCTTAAAACTTGCGTACAAGTCACGCGTAAATTCCTATTTCATATTCGTACGCAAAATCTATTTTGTAATCAAATCAATTACCATGAAAACTCAGTGGAAATTATTATGTGTAGTATTTTTTTCCGTTATCATTATTTCATGTAAAAAAGATCAGAAAAATGTTCCAATACAAATCCAGCTTACAGATAATCCTGTACCCTATGATTCTGTAATGATACATATCAAAGATGTGAAAGTAAAGTTGAATAAAGATGATGCAGGATGGATTGATATAGATTCCAAAGACACGACAGTGAATTTGCTGGACTTCCAGAATGGAATACATATGATCATTGCACAGGATGAAGTACAACAAGGTATTCTTAAAGAGGTTCGTTTCATCCTCGGAGATGGCAACTACGTTGTAGTAAACGGAAGACGTTATAACCTGCAAACGCCAAGTGCTGAAGAAGCCGGATTAAAAATTAAAATTGACAAGGATCTGGATGAATCATTGAATACATTCATGCTCGATTTTGATGCAGCTTTGTCTGTAAAAGAAGAATCAACTGGTTATAAACTTATGCCGGTGATTAAGTTAAAGTAGGTTGATACGTTGGTATGTTGATACGTTGGTAAAGCTCCTGTATAAAGCACAAATCAACGTATCAACTATTCAACATATCAATTACTCATCAAATCAACTACTCAACCACCTTATCCTTTTTCTCTCCTTTATCTTTCATTGCATCCAGGGACCAGGGCCCGCTGCCAATGACCAGGAAATAAATAAGAAGGAATAAAACAAAAATGGATAGTGATAATTCTGAAAATTGTCCGAGTCCGAATACGTCACTTGCATTCACAAAAATGATCGCTCCAAGAAGGATGGGTATCTGGATGAGGCATGCAAATCTTGTAAGCAGGCCTATGGTAAGGAGAAATCCTCCCATGAGGTGAGCAAAAAGAATATACTGACCCAGTAAAACAATAAGAAAGGAACTAAAAGGGATGTGCGTGCTCATCAGGTTGGTAAGCCTGGTTATATTATCCGCGAATTCAATTCCTTTCAGGCAAAGAAAAATGCCCAGGAAGATTCTTAGAATATCCATCCATTTCGGGTGATGGGTATCACCCCAATGTCCAACACGTTGCAGAAGGTTCATATGACTTGTTTTGGTTATTACGTCATCAACCCACGAACTGCTGAAACAATCAGTAACTAGTTAGCCTTATCTTCTGATACCTGCTCCTGTTCAGCAGAAACCTTGGGAATGTGCTTGAAGGTTAGCTGGAATTTGGGATTCATGCTGATATGGAATTCATGCTGAGTAAAGAGTTCCTTTATTACAGGGTCCTGCAACAATGTAGTAGCCAGACTGGAAGCAAGCGGATAATCAATAATTACATTATCAACTTTGCCATTCCTGAATTTGATCAGGAACTTATATCCTGTTTTACGTGCCATCCCGGCCCGTTCGAAATCCGGTATGTTCAGATCAAGCACCTGCTCAGCGGCTATTGATTTTTTTAAAACGATGCGCATTACAGGGAGATACTTGTTCCAAACGTTTGTATACATGATACGATTTAAAGGGTGATTTAGGACGAATTTCCTTAAAAAGGTGCGGTACTGTAAAGATGCATTAAAAATAGCCAACCCCGGCGATTATTTCCACAACCCTTTTTGTGACCGGAACCTTCATAGATGGGCTTGATAAACAGGAAACATGGCATGGTATTCATACAAAGTGGGAAACATCTTTATGACGAGATTCTTCGAATTATTCTGTGAACAGAATGATGGATCAGACCGGTTCAGGCTGGGTCCTGCCCTGGTGATCATTATTCTCATCATGGCATTCCTGGGTTCGAGCATTTATATTTTATTCAACAGCCTGGAATTATAATGTGAAAAACTGCATGATGCTTCGTGCGCGGCAAATGATCCTTTATAGTACTTTAGATAAAACAAAAAAAATGACAGATAATAACAGGAATCAAAAAGACAAACCTTTGTCTCCTGGCCTTGGCAGGGAACAGAACCTGGATAAAGAAGTGGAACCTGCATCCAGCCAGGAAAATTCAGATGACAATCCTCAATCAGGAACTAAATGGAATAATTATCGCACACGCGAACTGGCAGATAATGAAAGCGATAATGAGGCTTCAGACAAAAAGGAATAAATAGCTCCATAAATAAAAGAGGTAGAATGTGAATACTACCTCTTTTTTCTTTTACCTCAACGGATTTGCAATTACCCCCGTTCATTAATAATGTTAATGGGAATAACCAGTCGTTTTGAGTTATAAATATCCATTCCAATTTTATACCAGACCAACTAAACCTTTAGAATTTCTGATTATTCTCCGGTCTTTATAGAAAGCTTTTCCCCAAATTGTTACTTAAGATTCCACTTATCCGTATTTCACCTTGTTATGTAGCCCGGATCTTACCGGATTTCGTTCAAAAGTTTTGGGTATGAAATTCGTTTGATACCATTTATGAAAATTTCATTTCATGGCGCAGCAAAAACTGTTACAGGGTCTAAACACCTTTTGAAACTTGATAATGGCAAACAGATCTTACTGGATTGCGGTATGTTTCAGGGAATGGGAAGGGAAACAGATAAGTTGAATCAGCACTTTGGGTTCAATCCGGACCAGATTGAAGTTCTTGTTCTGTCCCATGCACATATTGATCATTCAGGACTCATTCCAAAATTGGTAAAAGAAGGTTTTAAGGGAAAGATTTACTGTACACCTGCTACGAAGGAACTCACTGAAATTCTATTGTTCGACAGTGCAGAAATCCAGACCTATGAAACAGATTACATCAATAAAAAACGTGCAGCACAGAACCTTCCATCTTATGAACCACTTTATTCTCCTGATGATGTCGCGGAATCAATGAAACTTTTTGAAACAAAGGAGTACAATGAATGGTTTCATGTAACAGATGAAGTTGAAATATTTTTTTCCAATGCCGGCCACCTTATCGGGAGTGCGGCAGTAAGCATAAAAATTAAAGAAGGTAACAATACAACAAGGATATTGTTTAGTGGTGATATTGGAAAATACAGATCGGTATTATTGCAGTCTCCTGATGAAGCACCACAGGCAGAATATATCATACTTGAAGGAACATATGGTAACAAACACCATGATATTACCTTCAATACAATTGAAACATTATTTCAATGGATTAAGAAAATCTGCATTAACAGGGGCGGACAATTAATCATTCCTGCTTTCAGTGTTGGAAGAACACAGGAAGTATTATACGCCTTGAACCAGTTGAGCCTGGAAAAACGACTGCCTGATATTCCATATTTCATCGATAGTCCACTCAGCCTGAGGGCAACTCAAACCATCAAGAAGTATACAGATCAATTTAATGAAAGGCTTCAGCAGGTTTTAAAAATTGACGATGATCCGTTTGAATTTCCCGGGTTAAAATATATTGAAAGCGTTGAAGACAGCCGCAAACTGGTAGATTTTCAGCAACCCTGTGTGATTATATCAGCAAGTGGTACTGCAGATGCAGGACGGGTAAGGCACCACATAAATAGCTGTATTGCTAAAAAGAACTGCGCGATCCTGCTTGTAGGTTATTGCGGACCTAATTCACTTGGCGGACAACTACTGGATGGTACAAGAGAAGTTGAAATTTTTGGAGACCCCTGTGAAGTACATGCAGAAATAGGCCAGATCCAGGGAATGAGTGCTCATGGTGATACCGATGATCTTTGCCGGTTTATCGGTAACCAGGATCCGGAAACAGTACGAAACATTTTCCTGGTTCATGGTGAATTGCCGGTTCAGAAAGCTTTCAGCGAACGGCTGAAACTGAAGGGTTACAGGAGTATTGAAATACCCGATCAGCATCAGGAATTTGACCTGAATGCCAGGCTGAGAATTAAGGTTGAAGACTCTATCGAAACTGCGGAAGGAGCTACAGGCTACAAGGTTTAAGCTGGCAGACAGACGGGCTCCTGGATTCAAAGGCTAACCGGCAAACTGCTAATGGCAGTTGCAAACCGACAAATTCCCGTATTTCATCATACTTGACATGAATTCACAAAGCTCATCCATGAAATTATTTTCGTCTATATATCCGTTTTAAAACAAGGCATAAACGTATACCAGGACCTTTTTCTCTGATGAATTGTGATACTTTTTATTAGTATTACCATGATCATTTACCCAAAGGAAAAAATCATTTAAAATAATATCGGCAAGGTATTTGCCTTTGTGGGAAATCGAAATTATCTTGATCGCAATATCCAACTTCTATAAAATACATCAAATGAGATCCGCTTTTAAAAAACTAGCTACCCTTAACAAAACAACGCTTTTCCGCAGCCTTGGTCTTTCATTTATTTTTATCGTCTTCTATATAGTTATCCTCTATATTCTGATTAACAGCCCGGCATAACGGGAATTGTCAATCGTCATTCGTTAATGCATCCATTCTTTATTCTGACTATCTTAGATTATTCAAATATAAGTATGGTCTATGCTCTATTGTGTATGGTCCAATCTTATAGTTCATGATCCTCATAGTATGATAAAATATATCAAACAGCTATCATTGTTTGTGTTTGTAGTTGTATCTGCGCATGCACAGCATATGGATAAAAAACAGGTGCATGACCTTATACTTTCAAAACATTTTGCTTTCAAGGCCGAATATGTTATGCCCATGGGCGCACCATCCAAATTTCTTACTTCTGAATATGATCTCAGAATCCATGGAGATTCACTGATCAGCGACCTCCCTTATTTTGGACGTGCCTATGTTGCTCCTGCTCCCGGTACCGAAGGAGGAATCAAGTTTACCTCAACCGATTATTCATATAAGGCAAAGCAAAAGAAAAAAGGCAGGTGGGAAATTACTTTACAACCCACGGAAGCCGGTATCAAAAGCGAACTTGTTCTTGATGTATACGAAAATGGAACTGCGCGGCTGATGGTGAATAGCTCCGACAGGCAGGCAATATCGTATACAGGATTCATTAGAAAATAAAAACACTTATCCTGCAA
>JBJMLW010000487.1:0-4804 GCA_045805105.1 Flavisolibacter sp.
GAAGACATCATCCTGCGCCCCCAAATGGGTGACCTGTAAACTTTTTCTATGTTCATCCTATTTTCGTTGTAGTGAAATGGAAACTAACATGTGTGCTTCTGATAACGCTGCTGAATCTCCATGCACAAAGAATACAAACCATCGCTCCCCGGCAGTCGGTTATTGTTGGAAGCGCTTTCCAGGTTCAGTATATCATAAGTACACCTGAAGACCTCTTAAATATAATTTCACCTGTTTCCGATAGCATCAGAATTGTGAGCGGGCCTCATCATCACCGTGCAACGGTAACCACCGACGCAGGTACCCGGTTAATTGATAATATTACGTTCACACTAGTACCACTTAAAACCGGCAAGGTAAAAATCAATGGATTGTCCGTAATTTTTAAACAGGACAGGGTTGAAAAGGCTCCGGACGTTTTTATAAATGTTACGCAGCCTGATAAGGCGAGCTTTACTTCACGGTCAGCTTTTACTGATGTTTCACTTTATGCTCCTCCTGTGGAAGCTGATGTTCAGCAGCTCATCAGGGATAATATTTTTATTAAAACTGATGTGAGTAGAAAAACTTGTTTTACCGGTGAACCTGTTATTGTAACGTTTACTCTTTTTTCCAGGCTAGAGTCTACTTCGGAGGTGATTAATTCTCCCAGCCTGTATGGATTTGGAGTAATGGACCTGCTTAATATCAATGAAGCACACATATCTGTGGCAACAATCAATGGAAAGATTTTTAATACTTCCATTCTGAGAAAACTTGCATTGTATCCAGAAAGTTCTGGTTCACTTGTAATCGATCCAATGCAACTTAAAAGCGTTATTGAGTTTAATGATCCGATAAACAGTAAAAATAAAATTCATCGTGAAGTTGACCTGGCATCACCGGAAGTAACCATTTCTGTAAAGAAA
The DNA here is from genome assembly GCA_045805105.1 of Flavisolibacter sp. Classification (GTDB taxonomy): domain Bacteria; phylum Bacteroidota; class Bacteroidia; order Chitinophagales; family Chitinophagaceae; genus Flavisolibacter. The sequence continues at coordinate 909 of JBJMLW010000487.1, forward strand.
TTACCAAAGGATCAACCGGAATCCTTTTCTGGTGGAGTAGGAAACTTTCGTCTTAATACCAAATTATCTGATAGCGTAATTGAACAGGGAAAGCAGGTTCATATGGTTGTAGAAATAGAAGGGCGCGGAAATTTTTTCCAGCTTGGTACTCCTGTTGTTCACTGGCCGGATTCATTTGAAACCTTTGAACCTGAAATAAATGACAGGCTTGTTCAAAATAATGTACCGGCAGAAGGTGTACGTTCCTGTTTATTCAGGTTTATCGCCGGGCGTACGGGCAGCTACGTTATACCACGAGTTGTATTTTCATATTTTGATCCTTCGGCAAAACGTTATTTCACATTACAATCGAAACGGCTTTCATTAAAAGTGATTCCTGCGGAAAAATCAGCTCCGGAAATTATTCAGAATAAAAAAAATAAGCATTTATCCCCGTGGATATGGATCATATTATTACTGATACTGTGTGGATTTTTAATCGTGTTTATTCCGAAATACAGGAAGCAGGCAGTAGTATTGAAACAACCTGAAAAAAATAGCCTGTTAACAAGTTTGGAATCAATAAACAGTACTGAGCTTACTGTACAACAACTGTGCACAGTTTTACAGAAGATACTTTCTGAAGCCAGCAGGCAATACCCGCAGCGGTCATTAAAATTCAACGATGAGATACAAGCAATCAGAAACGACTGCCAGCTTCATGCCTATTCATCGGTATCATCTGAATTGCATAAAGAAGGCCTGAAACAAACCACAACTGAGCTGGTGAAAAAGATTATTGGTCATTCCGCATACTTGTAACCAACGCCTCTTACAGAATGGAAATACTTCGGATTACGTGAGTCTGATTCAAAATACTTACGAAAGTTGAGAATGAAGTTGTCTATTGTTCTTGTAGTAGGGTATACATTATAACCCCAAACCGATTGGAGGATCTTTTCACGGGGCACCACTTCATTTTTATTTTCAATGAGAAGCTTCAGCAGCATAGCTTCCTTTTTACTCAGCCCGATTTTTTGTCCGCTAGCTGTTGTGGCTTCCTGCGCTTTGAAATCAACTGTGTGTCCACCAAACTGGTACTGGTCGCCAATACTGGATTTTCCCTGCAGCCTTTTATTTTTCATGATCAGTTTCTGAACACGCAGCAACAGTTCTTCAAGATTAAAAGGTTTTGTGAGATAATCATCAGCTCCCTTTTTTAGTCCCTGTACCCGGTCTGCACTTGTATCCCGGGCACTCAGAATCAGAATGGGCACCTCGGTATTTGTTAGCCTGATATTCTGGGTTACATTAAAACCATCCAGTTCAGGAAGCATCACATCAAGTATGATCAGATCAAAATATTCATTCTGCACAGCCTTCATTGCAGCAATTCCATCAAAGGCAGAAGTAACCTGGTAACCTTCCAGTTCGAGGTTGAGCCGGAGGGCTTCGTGAAGATTTTCTTCATCTTCAACCAATAAAATCGAAGGCTTTGATGGATTGAACATATAGCTGTTTAAGAGGGAAAGCTGACAATAAAATTACTGCCTTGCGACCGATTATCTTCAATGGTAATGGAACCGCTATGATCCTCAGCAATTTTTTTGCAGAGGTAGAGTCCCAAACCTGTTCCCTTTGTTTTCCTTGTCTGTTCGTTGCCAACTCGATAAAATTTTTTAAATACATTTTTCTTTTCTTCATCACTAATTCCTTCTCCCTCGTCTTCTACTTCAAGACGAACCTTACCTGAATGTTCTGTAAGACGAATTCGGATTGGTTTATCGCGCGGTGAATACTTATTTGCATTTTCCAGCAGGTTGCTTACCAGGAGTTTTAATAATGTCGGATCGCCTGTAATGTCAATATCTGCTTCTATGCCCGGTTGCAGTTTTCTTTCTGCGTACCTGCCTGCAAACTGGTGAATGACATCAGTAACGAGATCGGAAAAGTTCAGTTCTTCTTTTGATAAATGATAGGAATGACCATCGAGCTGGGAAGAAATAATGATGTTATTAATCAGGCTGTCGAGCCGCATCATTTCCTGGAGTGTCATATGCAACAGTTTTTCTTTCCTGGGTTCATCCAGTGTATGACGCTGGAGTGTTTCAAGATTGAGCTTGGAAACTGATATGGGTGTTTTCAGCTCGTGGGTAACAGCCATTACAAAATTCTGCTGTTGCTGTTGTGTGCGAAACTGCTGCCTCACCGACCGGTAAATATAGGCTGCCCCAACAAGTATTAAAATGAAAAACGTTCCACCTTCTCCAATGTATTTTGCCCTGTTACGTTGCCTTGTATCCTGGATTTTTTCCAGTTCCTGATGAAGCGTAGATGGTGAGGATTCAACCTGTGAATTACTAATATTTTCTACCTGAAGCTTATAGATTTCTTCATTCTGGGTGTACAATGAAAAGTACCACCATACAAGAGCTGCAATGATATACAGAAGAAGTACCCAGAAAACAATATTTGTCAGCTGCAGTTTTTTTGTATTAACCGGCATCACTGTTTCTTTTCAATACGAAGGCCGATGTTCATTACATTCTCAAGAGGATCCTGGCGCATAATCTGTTCGATGTTAAATATATATTCTCCTGCTTTATGGAAATAAACAGGTTCATTCCGTGGTGTAATGAGAATTCTGTGCTCGTACAAATCGTCCATTGCAACGGCTCCGATCCATCCGTCAGAATTGGCCAGTGGTAATTCATACTGCACCTTCTGCAGGGTAGTATCACCTGGAATACGGGTGGAAAGGTTAATCCAGATGTTGTTGAAGTTATAACGTTCGTTATGACGTAAAACCACGTAAACACTGTAAGGCACTGTTGTATCTTTTATTGTAAACCTGAATTCCGGCTTGAAACTACTTTTCCATTCATAGCCCGGGATCGCAATGTTCTTTTCATACAGGTCAATGGTGTGGCACGAATACAGAATTGTCAATAACACTACTCCTATATAAAACCGGTTTGAAATTTTTTGTATAATTCCGATCATAGTACAAATCTAAGGTTTGCGCATAAGCGTGAAGATCAGAGAACATTTAAAACCTGTTCCTTTGCTTTCTCCAGTTCGTCTTTCATCAGAACGACCGACTTCTGAATGGTGGAATCATAGGCCTTTGCGCCTGTAGTATTTATTTCCCTCCCGATTTCCTGAAGAATGAATGAAAGTTTTTTCCCTTTCGAATCTTCCTCTTCATTTAATACTGTTGAAAAGTAAGCGCAGTGGTTACTCAGGCGCACCTGCTCTTCAGTGATATCGATCTTTTCAATATAGTAAACCAGTTCCTGTTCAAGGCGGTTATCATCATAATTCTCCTTACCAACCTTTTCTTCCATAAGCCTGGTAATACTTTCGCGAATCTTTTGTTGACGGAGAGGTTCAAGTTTTATAACCTCTTTTTGCTGCATCAGGATATTATCAATCCGAAGCTGTAAATCTTTCTTTAAAACGCGACCTTCTTCTATGCGGTGGTTGTTGAGATCTTCTATTGCGGCTTCAATAACTTTCACAAATACGGTCCATTCTTCATCAGTTAAAGTTTCTCCCGTGGGTGTAATCACCTCTGGAAGTTTAATGAGCGTACTGAGAATATTGGAAGGATCCAGTCCCAGTTCTCTCGACAATGCCTCCAATGGTTTATAGTAGGCTTTTGCCAGGTCTGTATTAATACTTACAGGTTTTGAACTACCGGTTTCCTTCAGACTGATGGTACAGTCGATTGTTCCCCTGTTCAATTTATCAGAAAGAATTTTCCTGATGTCAAATTCAAAGGGTTTCAGAAATGCCGGCATTTTCAGCTGCAGTTCAAATTGTTTTCCATTCAGGGATTTGATATCAATCAGAAAAGTTTTATCTCCAACAGTCTGTTCCGCTCTCCCAAATCCAGTCATTGACTTAAGCATGTA
>JBJMLW010000488.1:0-5605 GCA_045805105.1 Flavisolibacter sp.
GTATCGTATCGCCTGCAGGCTATATGCCGGTTGAAAAAATGCAGGCATGTATCGAATCACTTGATGCGTGGGGATATAATGTGCAACTGGGAACCACAACACACAGCAATTCTTCCAATTATTTTTCAGGTACTGATGATGAAAGACTCGAAGATCTTCAGAACATGCTTGATGACCATTCTGTAAAGGCGGTTCTGTGTGCAAGAGGTGGATATGGTATGAGCAGAATTATAGACAGGATCAGTTTTAAAAGATTCCTGAAACGTCCGAAATGGATCATTGGTTTCAGCGATATCACTGTTTTACATGCTCACATTTATTCCAATTTCAAAATTGCTTCTCTTCATGCGCCGATGGCAGCTGCGTTTATGGATGGTGACGGTGATAATCCTTATTTGCGTTCACTCAGGGATGTACTGGAAGGGAAACCTTCACATTATGAATGCCCCGCTCATCCAATGAACAGAAACGGAATGGTAAAAGGTCAGCTGGTGGGTGGAAACCTTGCGTTGCTGACACACCTTTCCGGAACACGTTCAGATATTAAAACAAAAGACAGAATACTTTTTATTGAAGATGTTGGCGAATACCTGTATAACATCGACAGAATGATGATCCAGTTAAAGCGAAGCGGAAAATTTAAAAAACTGGGAGGACTGATTGTAGGAGGTTTTACAGATACCAAAGACACCGAACGGCCATTTGGAAAATCAGTTCATGATATTATTTATGATCATATAAAGGAATACAAATTTCCTGTTTGTTTTGACTTTCCTGTCAGTCATGGAAGAGAAAATTATTCATTAAAAATCGGGATGAAATATCATTTACAGGTGACAAGTGAGGCGGTGAGTTTGATTGATCATTTTGCCTAAGGTTGAACCACTCAGTATACAGGGGGTTTAATCCCTCAGTAACGAATCCATTTTCTCCTGGTAAATATCAAAACCAAACAAGTCATTATGTTTTCCATCTTTAATGGTGATTAATTCAATTGATGGATTTTGCTTTTTCAGCCTGAGAGAATGATTATACGCAACCACTTCATCAGAGGTTCCATGAAAAATTGTTACCGGAAAATGTAAATGAGACAAATATTTGTAAACCGGGAAACTATATTTTGTCATAGGAACAACGGGGTACATCGGAAAATAATCTCTGGCGAGTGCATCAATACTATAATAGGGAGTTTCCAAAATCAGTCGTCTGCATTTTGTAACTGAAGCCAGCCAGGATGCAATGCCGGTACCAATAGATTTGCCATATATGATAATACTATCCGGCCGAATTTCATGTACAGCCATCTGATACATCAGCTTTGCCTGCCGGTAAAGAATCTGTTCGGACCTTTCGCCGGTAGTTTTTCCGAAGCCAGGGTAGTCAATCATCCATACACTGTATCCGTTATTTAAAAAAACCGATGGATACCTGGCATAATGTTCAACATTTTCAGAGTTTCCATGAAAGAAAAGAACAATCCCTTTTCTTTTCAAAGCTGGATCAAATTCAACAATATTCAGGTTGCTCTTTTCAAATGGAATATTTACATCTTCAAATGGTTCACCAAAAGCAAACCGGTGTTGCAGCGGAAGGGGAGCAGGATGGAATAGAAGATATCCCTGCAGGAAAAATAAAAGAATACCTCCGGCCACATAAAGAATAATCAGCCCACCCAGTATCTTAAAAATAACTTTACGCCTCCGGATATTCATGCAAGCAAAAGTAGCTATGAGTTGTGAGCTTCGGGCAGCTGACCTCAGGTCTGTGATGCAATAATTAATAGTTAATAGTGAATAAAGTATATTATTCACTATTAACTATAAGTTTTATTGATATGGTTTAATACAGCTAAAAACTTCTCTGGTAATAATTCCTTAGCCTGTAGGTGAGATCATTCTGTATCTGGCTTAACAATTCCTCCATGATATGATCTTCAGAAGGTGGATTGTATTGTTTCTGGTTAAGGAGCGTCTTATCATTTTCAGTCAGCGCCCTTTCATCTCCGGTATAAGTAGCAAATTCAGTTTGCCATTTATGTTCACCGGTAAACCTGTCGTTCCATAATATTCGTCCCTTTGTATCTCTTACGGTTATAAAAAGGTCACCCTGTGAAAGAAGGGTTCTTTTTGTTGTAGTGATTCTTGCTTTAACGGTACCGTACTGTTTTACAACTGAATCAGGCTTATAAACAATTTCTTTTATTACTACTTCCTTCGATGATTCTCTGGACGATGTGTTATCATAAGGTTGACCGATACTGATCCGGCTGAGGTTCAGCTCCATGATCTGGTCTGCCTCAATATCACTATTGCGGGCATCATATTCATTATAAAACCTTACAAATTCATTATTCATATTGTAGGTCAGTGTGCGGATAACATCACGCTGGAAATTTTCCAGGCGGAAGGAAGAGTTGTAATTGTACCTGCCGTAATTCTGAATTGGCGATATGATTACATTGGTAACAGCAGATTCATATACATCATCTCTTTTTCTTTTCAGTTCAAAATCATCGGGTCGATACCTGAGAGCAACATTCAATTCACGGTAAGCTTCCCTGTAGGCTTGCTTTGTACCTTCTTCAATCCACTTATCTGCTTTTTCAATGTGGATATCTGCAGCTTTGTCACGATATGTATTTACATAGTCGGAATAATCTGTGGTTTTGATCATTGAGGCAACAGCCGGATATTCATGAATAATATTGTAAAGCTTTTGAAGTTCGGCATACTCCTGGTAGATTTTCTCAAAACGGTTCTCACTTTTGCTATTAGACAGGATGCGCACCTGGTCTTCATGATCTGTAACACTGTAATTGTATGATTTTTGAATAAGGTCGCGGGTTTCATAATCATAAGGATCTTTCTGTAATTTTTTTACTCCGCGTTCGATAGCATCTGTATAATCGCCTTTCTGGTACGATTTACTTGCTGTTCTGCAACTGGCAAGAATTATTATGCAAAACAAAGCAAGAGGGTAAAGTTTAGTCATGGTATAAACGTTTCCTGTTGGATTCAAAACAACGTATAAAGGTTACTTTGGTTTTGTTATTTAGAAAAAGGTTAACAAAGCTGGACCATAGACCATAGACCATGGAACATTGTTGGTAAAACAACCATTTTATTATGAATATATCATACTAATAATGTTGCATTATTGATGATGTAACTATCGTCCATGGTCTATGGTCCATCGTCTACTTTCATTCCTTCAATATATCCCTCACAAAATTGTGATATTCCGGATATTTTGGAAGGTTATTATGGCGACCACCGTGAATGCGGATCAGCGTAATGCGACGCGGATTCAGCTTTTGTAATTGTTCACTGTGCCTGATCGGAATTAACCAGTCGCGTGTACCATGAATAATATAAACCGGGCAGGTTACTTTTTGAATCCACCGGTCTGTACGCATATGATACCGCAATACAAAACGGATCGGTAGTATGGGAAGAAAACGTTCTACAACACTTGTGAAATTATAAAATGGTGAATCAAGAATCAGATACCTCGGATGATTATCAGAAGCAAGTTTCGCAGCAAATCCGCTTCCAAGACTTCTTCCATAAATTATAAGGTGACTTTCAGCATACTGCTCTTTCAGTTTATTATAAACAAACTGCATGTCATTATGCATTTCTATTTCACTTTTTTTTCCTGTGCTTTTTCCAAACCCCCTGTAATCTACCAGAACCACATCATAGCTGTACCGGTAAAAGTCACGGGCATACTTTGCCCATCCCTTGATGCTTCGGGTATTACCATGGAAATATAATATCAGTCCTTTTGGGTCTTTTCGGTAAAAATGAAGGCCATTGATCCGTACGCCCTGCTCCACATCAAAATTCAATTCACGGAATGGAATATCATATTCAAAACGAAAATCGGGATGAAGCTTTTCAGGTTTGAAAATAAAAAGGTCCTGCAGAAAATATACTGCTATCGAAAGAACGGCAATAACCCCAATGATATAATAAAAAACCTGCGGCAGGCAGTTGGTTTAGTTACAATAAAAGTAACAGGGAAAAGAGAAAGCGCGCAGATTTTTATGATTGTGTATAATAAATGATTCCAGTGTAAATCATAATCATCAAAATAATCAGTGTCCTCTCTCTAAATCTAATCTTCGATCCGCCGCAGTTTTAGGTTGGTGACTGGTGCCACTATGAGTGGAAATTTTTCAATGATCACTGTACTGGCATCCAGTCCGAATCCTCTTTCTTCCGAAAGACTGACTTCCTTGAGCCAGAAATGGAATTTCATGATCATCCTTTCAAGGATCGGAAGATCATTATCCTGGCTCAGGTATTTTTCCATCACAACAAAAGAAAAATCACCAACAATGTTACTGCGCTCAAGGCTTTCATACCTGCTGGTAATGTTCACTTCCCTGTTGGCGACCAGGTCTTCCACAACTTTGCGGAACATCAGGTTGATTCGTGGTTCAACCCTGAACCCAAGCCTGAACTCGATCCGGATAATATCATTGGGAATAATATGATCAACTTTATATTCCATGGTATAAGGATCATCCAGTGTATCAACATGAACAAACCAGTAGATGTCGGCTCTCTTTGGTTTTTTGTTCAATATGGAATAAATGATCTTGTGTTCAATCTCTTTCGGGTTGTCTGCACTTGTCAGATATACAAGGTGTGTGGCATACTTGGGCACCGACCGGTCATTACTGAGTTCCTGGATCTTTGGAATGTAGTGTTCAAGCCGTACAAATTCGATATACCGGTTTTTGATTTTACGTGCCTTGTACCATGCAAACATAATGAGGAACATTACGCCTCCGATCATCATGGTAATATAACCACCGTGCGTGAATTTCTGAAGCAATGCAAACAGGAACAGGCTTTCCACAACAATATAAAATGCAAGGAAAACCCATATATAAACCGGCTTCACCCTGCGTGAAACCATGAAGTTTGAAAACAGTATTGTCGTCATCAGCATGGTAACAATTATCGCAAGACCATAGGCTGCTTCCATTCGCTGTGATGTCTTGAAATACAGTACAACACCAACGCAGCCGATGAACATCATGAAATTAAGTGAAGGAATAAACAGTTGTCCACGGGCCTCTGACGGGTATCTTATTTTTAGTTTCGGCCACAGGTTCAGCCGCATGGCTTCACTGATCAGTGTAAATGAACCTGAGATCATCGCCTGGCTGGCAATAATGGCTGCAATAGTAGCGATCAGGACACCAGGTATAATAAACCACTGCGGCAACAGATCATAAAATGCATTGATGCCCAATTTATCCCGGAGGCCATTGGTAATAATCCTCCCGGTATGGTTATGTAAAAGATATGCTCCCTGCCCGAGATAATTTAATATAAGACACGTTTTTACGAACGTCCACGAAACACGGATATTTCCCCGGCCGCAGTGACCGAGGTCGCTATATAGTGCTTCTGCACCGGTGGTACAAAGAAAGACCGCACCCAGGAGCCATAAAGCTTTCGGATAAGTAGTCAGAAATTGGAAAGCGTAATGCGGACTGAATGCGCGGAAGATTGTAAAATCATCAGACAAATGCACTACTCCCAGTATAGCGAGCATGCTAAACCAAACGGACATAACAGGCCCGAAA